>JAFTGE010000067.1 GCA_017458085.1 Oscillospiraceae bacterium | reverse complement strand
CTCCTACAATATAATTACGGTTTAGGGCACGGCAGCCAGCCGTGTCCTTTGCCATCTCAAAGCCGAAGCTGTAGAATGAGAGAGTAAATGGCCTGGCGTTATGTTCCTTGGGCTGACACGCCCGCAAAGGAGTCAGTCAGCCGTCTCTCTCATTCGCAGCATTCGATTTAAGCAGGTAGTTCCACCGTTATCCGGTGCGTCCGTGTCACACCTGAGGAGATTGAACAGGCAATGAGTAAAAGCGGTCGCCATTATTCAAATCTTTGAGGAGGAGCACGAATGAACGCAGTCGGTATTGATGTATCCAAGGGACGGAGCACGGTGGCAATTCTCCGTCCGATGGGCGAGGTTGTCCAGGAACCGGAAGATGTGAAGCATGACGCAATCAGTCTGGAACGTTTGGCCTACAAGATCCTGGCCTTAGGGGAAGAGACGAAGGTTTTGATGGAGGCGACAGGTCGCTACCATGAGCCTGTAGCCGCCGAACTGCATGAGCACGGCATCTTTGTCTCCGTCGTCAATCCACTCGTCATTCACAACTACAGTACCGACAGTTCGGTAAGGAAGGTGAAGAACGACCAGAAGGATTCCATCAAGATTGCGAAGTTTTGTCTTGACCGTTGGGCAGATTTGCGAGAATATACACCTATGGACGCTTTAAGACAACAATTAAAACTGCTCAGCCGTCAGTACGATCTCTACATGAAGACGCGTGTCACGCTGGAGAACAATCTCATTTCCCTGACAGACAAGGTCTTTCCAGGCGTGAATGAGATGTTCAAGAGCCCGGAGAGAGCCGACGGGCATCAGAAATGGGTGGACTTCATCACGACCTTCTGGCACTGTGATTGCATCAACCGCGTCAGCGAAGAGGCTTTTACGGAGCGCTACAAGAAGTGGTGCAAGAGAAAAGGCTACAACTTCTCTACTTCCAAGGCTGCCGACATTTACATTGACAGTCTCGGTCACATCGTCACTCTTCCGAAGAACGACAACACGAAGCTGCTGATCCAAACTGCCGCTAAGGAGTTCACGTCCACCAGCGAGCTAATGGCCGTTGTAAAGGCACAGATGATCGCTCTTGCCAAGCAGCTGCCCGAATACGACACTGTGATGGCCATGTATGGCGTCGGAGACGTCACCGGGCCGCAGCTTATGGCCGAGATCGGGGATGTGCGTAACTATCCTCGCAGGAGCTCCATCGTGGCCTTTGCGGGCATTGATCCTGAGGTGGACAAGTCCGGAAAAAACCAGTCCGATGGAAAACCGACCACCAAACGCGGCTCTCCCCATCTGCGCAAAACCCTCTTTCAGATCATGTCGATCTATCTCAGGCTCTCGCCGCAGGATGAGCCGGTGTACCAGTTCATCGACAAGAAACGCACCGAGGGCAAGCCCTACTACGTTTACATGACCGCAGGTGCCAACAAGTTCCTCCGCATTTACTACGCCCGTGTGAAGGAATGTATGGCCGCTATAGCGGCTAAAGAGGACTTGGAAGGCTGAGTTACCATCAACTTTATTCTTCTCGCTGATGAGCTCCTTTGCTCACCGGCTACTTTGTTGTACTCTTTTTTCAAGTCTCAAATTTTTTCATTTTAGGGCTTGACTTTTTATTTGCAGGCTCCTTAAAATTATAGTTTTTTGATCAATGTCAGCCGGTTCTGTCCGTCCTTGTATTCATAGCGCACGTCGTCCATGGTCTTTTTCGTCATGTAAATGCCGAGACCGCCGATCTCGCGCTCCTCCGCGGAGAGGGTCACGTCCGGATCCTCTTTTTCCAGCGGGTCAAAGGGCGCTCCTCTGTCGATAAAGGTAATGCACGCCGTGGCCGGATCGTCGCAGATCGACAGACGCACCGTGGCGATGCCTTTCCCCGGCGCATAGGCGTAGTTTGCGATGTTCACGAAAATCTCCTCCGCCGCCACGCTGATCTGCATCTGTGTTTTCATCGGGCAGCCAGCTTCTTCCAACTGCCGCTCCAGGAAGGAGAGCAGCTCGGGGAGCTTTTCAACCTCCGCTGGGAGGCTCAATTCTTTGCAGTTTCCCGTCATATCGGGTTCCCCCTTGAATTCCAGACAGAGCATGGTGAGATCATCAAATTGCTCCGCCTCTTGGACGAAGGCATCCACAGCCTGGCGCACCCGGCGCAGCAGCGTCTCCGGCGAGGCCTTGGGTTCCTCATTCAGCGCCGCAAGCATTCGATCTGTACCGAACAATTCGTTCCGCACGTTCGTCGCCTCCGGCACGCCGTCCGTATAGAGGAACAGCTTGGAGCCCTTGGTGAGCGTCAGCTCGTATTCCTTATACCGTATGCCGTCCATCGCGCCGATCACAAGGCCGTGCTTGTCCTTGATGAGTTCAAACTGTCCGCCCGCTTGCATCACCACAGGGTATTCGTGTCCAGCGTTAGCCGCCGTGATTATCCCTGTCTCGGTATCCAGAATGCCGAACCAGACGGTGACGAACATCTCCTCACGGTTGTTAGAGCAGATCTGATCGTTGACCGCCTGCAGCACCTGCGCGGGGCTGCGCCCGGTCATGGCGTAGTTCTGCACCAGAATCTTGGAAATCATCATAAAGAGCGCCGCTGGAACGCCCTTGCCGGAGACGTCCGCCATCACCAGCCCCAGATGCTTCTCGTCGATCAGGAAGAAGTCGTAGAAATCTCCGCCGACCTCCTTGGCCGGATCCATGCTGGCATAGACGTCGAAATCCGCCCGCTCCGGGAAAGGCGGAAAGATGTTCGGCAGCATATCTGCCTGGATGCGGGTAGCCAGCGCCAGTTCCGTGCCGATGCGCTCCTTTTCCGCCGTGATCTCGGTGATCTGTTTGATGTAGTTCCTTGTCCGTTTGGATAGCGAGGCGAAGGACTCCGCCAGGATTTCGATCTCATCATTCGTGCGGTAGGCGTCCTCCATCTCAAAAGCCGTGTCGCTGCCGCTGAGGGCGTTGATGCGCCTGGTCATGCGCTCCAGGGGACTCACTACCCGCCCGGCCACGAACAGCGCGCCGGTGACAGCGAGAAGCAGGATCACAACGGTCAGCAGAAGGATCGTCTGGGCAGATCGCTTTGCGCCTTGCTCATAGCGCGCAAGCGCTTCGTCGTTGATCTTTTCATATTGCGCGAGCATCGCCGCCGTCGGCTGATGGGTGATCTCCTTCTCCACGACTGAAATGACCGCCCAGCCCAGTGTTTCCATGGGCGCGCCGGTCAGGTAATACTCTGTGCCGTCGATCTCCAGCAGCGTCAAAGGTGTCCTCTCTTTGAGCGAGAGCGTCACAAAATCGGCGAGCTCTTTGTTTCCGGTCTCACGCAGATCCACGGTCTGGCCGGAGAGCTCCACCTTGAAAGCGCCGTCCTGCTGCGGGGAAAACAACACTTGTCCGTTTTCGTCGATCACACAGAGGAAGCCGCCTTCAGTGGCTGTGTCCTGAACATAATCACTGATGGAGGTCAGGAAAATATCCGCGCCGATTACTGCAACCAACTCGCCGTCATGATAGACAGGCGCGGCACATTCCAGCGTGGCGATCCCCGTGTAAGAATCGATCTCAACGCCCGTAAAGGTAAGCTCTCCGGCTTCGGCCGCTTGGGTGTACCATGGGCGATGGCGAACATCCAGCGTCAGAGGCATCCCATCTTCTGAAAGGCAGGCACCCGAACGGTCGCTGACGGCCAGCAGATTGCCGTCCGCTGTTCCCACAAAGCAGCCGCTCAGCGTATCCGATGCGGTGAATCTTGCCAGCAGGATCTCGCTCATGT
>JAFTGE010000066.1 GCA_017458085.1 Oscillospiraceae bacterium | reverse complement strand
TTTTCAATAAAAAGTAGACACTTTTTATTGAAAAGGCGCCGCTTGATGCGTCGCCCATCTGCGCGAAAGCGCAGATGACGTCTCATACAGTTTCCGACGCGCTTACGCGCTATTAAAAGTAGACGTTGTCTACTTTTAATAGGAAACTAGTATGTATAACTGATTTCAAGGGCCGAGGAACTCCTTCCTCGGCCCTTGAAAATTTTTCCGGGGATGAGCGCATAAATAATTTGGAAATAATCTACACAATTTGCATAAAGAAAGCGGGGACGGTTTGTGCGCAGTTGCTAAAGTCTACAAAATTTTGGCGGGATTCCATATTGAAATTGAAAAATAACGGGTGTTCAGGTATAATACACTTTACACGATTGTAACAAAAGCACATAAAAGCGCGCAAGGGGTACCCCTTGCTCAGCTTTTCTTTGGAAAAGCTGATGGGTTCTCGCAGCCTGGCAGCGACGGAACAACCCGGCGCGAAATCTGAACCGAAAGGAGAGAGGGAATTGGGCAAATATATCGTCAAGCGCATTCTTCTTGCCATTATGACGGTGTTTATTATCTGCGCCATCACCTTCTTTACAATGCACGCCGTTCCCGGCGGCCCCTTTAACCGGGAAAAAGCACTCAGCGAGGCTACGGTGGCTGCGCTCAACGCACGCTACGGGCTGGACAAGCCTGTGGGCGAGCAGTTTTTGCTGTATATGAAGGGGATTTTACAGGGGGATTTCGGCGTCTCGCTGAAAAACGGACGCGACATCACCGCCATCATTAAGGAATCCTTCCCCATCTCGGCGCGGCTCGGCGTGTCCGCCATGGTGGTGGCCCTCATCTGCGGCACGATCTTCGGCAGCACCGCCGCCCTGACACGCAACCGCCTGCCGGATCGGGTGATCGTCTTTTTCTCCACGCTCTTTACCGCGGTGCCGAGCTTCGTGCTGGCAACGCTGCTATTGCTGGTGTTCTGCATCAAGCTGGGCTGGGTCCCGGTGTGGAGTCCGAAAAACCCCAATTATGTGCTGCCGATCATTGCGCTGTCTGCCTACCCCATGGCCTATATCACCCGTCTTTCCAAGACCAGCATGCTCGATGCGCTGGGCCAGGATTACATCCGGACCGCCCGGGCCAAGGGCGTCAGCCGCTTTAAGATGATTTTTAAGCACGCGCTGCGCAACTCCCTGATTCCGGTGATCACTTATGCCGGCCCGCAGATCGCCTATATCATCACCGGTTCCATGGTCATCGAGACCATCTTCACCGTCGGCGGGCTGGGCAGCAAGTTCGTCAGCGCCATCAACAACCGCGACTATACCCTCATCATGGCCACCACGATTTTCCTGGCGGTGCTGATGGTTGTAGCCAACCTGATCTGCGACCTGCTGTACAAGCTGGTTGATCCGCGCATCAAGTACGACTGAGAGGAGAAGGGAACAGAGATATGGAAAACCCGAAAAAACATCTTCTCAGCGCGCAGATTGACCTGAGCAAGTTCTCCGAGGCCAATTTCATCCCTGCCACCGAGGACGAAAAGCGCCAGCAGGATGTCATGAGCGAGAGCACCACCTTCTTCAAGGACGGTATGCGCAAGCTCTTCAAAAACCCCCTGGCCGTGGCCAGTCTGATCGTGCTGGCATGTATTATTCTCACGATCATTGTGGCCCCTATGATCGTGCCCTACCGCTATGAGGAGATCCTCTCCGTCAACGGTCGGCGCGATAAGGGCGCGAAAAACCTCGCCCCCTTTACATACAGCGAGATGGAGCAGAAGTACATTGCCGAAGGCGGCACGCGCTTCCCCCACATCTTCGGCACCGACGAACAGTGCCGCGACTACTTTATCCGTGTGGTCTACGGCACGCGCATTTCCCTGTCGGTCGGCTTCTTCGCCAGCATCATCGTGCTGATTATCGGCATGCTCTACGGCAGCATTTCCGGCTACCTGGGCGGCAGGGTCGACCTGATCATGATGCGCATTGTGGATATTATCTACTCCCTGCCCGACATGCTGATCATTATTCTGCTCAAGGTCGTGCTGGATGAACGGCTTTCCTTCCCGGCCGGCAGCTTCCTTGCCAAGCTGGGCACCAGCATGGTCAGCCTCTTTATCGTCTTCGGCCTGCTGTACTGGGTCGGCATGGCCCGCCTGATCCGCGGACAGATCCTCTCCATCAAGGAGAACGAGTACATCCTGGCGGCCCGCGCCATCGGCGCAAGCTCCGGCCGCATCATCCGCAAGCACATCATCCCCAACTGTCTGTCCGTTATCATCATTTCCACCGCACTGCAAATTCCCTCCGCTATCTTTACCGAGAGCTTTCTGAGCTTTGTCGGCATCGGCGTCAAGGCACCCATGCCCTCCCTCGGCTCGCTGGCCAACGCCGCCCGCGAGGGTCTGCAAAGCTACCCCTATAAGCTGATCTTCCCGGCCCTCATGATCTGCCTGATCGTGCTGAGCCTGAACCTGCTGGGCGACGGCCTGCGTGACGCCTTCGACCCGAAGCTGAGGAGGTGACGCGTATGAGTGATCATCTGTTAAGTGTTCAGAACCTGCACACTTCCTTCTTCACCGACGCCGGCGAGGTGCAGGCTGTCAACGGCGTCAACTTTGACCTTGACCGGGGCGAGATCCTCGGCATCGTGGGCGAAAGCGGCTCAGGTAAGTCCGTCACCGCGTATTCCATCATGCAGATTCTGGCCGAAACCGGCCGGATTGTCGACGGCAAGATCCTCTACAACGGTGAGGATCTGACCGGCTGGAGCGAGAAGCAGATGCAGGCCTTCCGCGGCAAGTGCTGCTCCATCATCTTCCAGGACCCCATGACCAGCCTGAACCCCGTCTTTACCATTGGCAGCCAGATGAAGGAGGCCGTCGTCCTCCACACCGATAAGCGCGGCAGTGATGCCGACGCGCGGGTAGTGGAGTTGCTGGAGCTGGTAGGCATCAATGAGCCGAGAAAGCGCGTCAAGCAGTACCCCTTTGAGCTTTCCGGCGGCATGCGTCAGCGCGTGATGATCGCCATGGCGCTTGCCTGTGAGCCGGACATCCTCATCGCCGACGAGCCCACGACCGCGCTGGACGTGACCATCCAGGCGCAGATCTTGGAGCTGATCCAGGGGCTTCAGAAAAAGCTGGGTATGGCGGTGATCCTGGTTACCCATGACCTGGGCGTCATCGCCGACATGTGCGACAACATCGTGGTCATGTACGGCGGCCGTATCTGTGAGCGCGGCACCGCCCATGAGATCTTCTATAACCCCAGACACGAGTACACCAAGGGCCTGCTCCGCTCCATCCCCAACGTCAACAACATGAAGAAAAAGCTGATCCCCATTTCGGGCACGCCCATCAACATGCTCAACATGCCCAAGGGCTGCGCCTTCTGCGCGCGCTGTGACAGCGCCATGAAGATCTGCCTGACCGAGGTGCCCGAGGAGCTTTGGATCAACGAAAACCACAAGGCGGCCTGCTGGCTCAATATCCGGGACGCCTTCCGGGGAAAGGAGGAAGCTGAATGAGTGAACCGCTCGTAGAGGTTAAAAACCTCAAACAGTATTTCCCCGTCCGCTCCGGGATGAAAACCCAGATGCTCAAGGCGGTGGACGACGTTTCCTTCACCGTCGGCCAGGGGGAAACCCTCGGCCTTGTGGGAGAATCCGGCTGCGGCAAGACGACCGTCGGCCGTACCCTCCTGCGACTGTATGAGCCGACCGCCGGTGAGGTACGCTTTGACGGTGAGCTTGTCACCGACAAGAACATCCACGCCATGCGCAAGCAGATGCAGATGGTGTTCCAGGACCCCTATTCCTCCCTGGACCCCCGCATGACCGTGGAGGATATCATCGGCGAGCCGCTGGATGTGCACCACCTGTGTTCGGGCCGCAAGGAGCGCCGCGAGAAGATCCTGGAGCTGATGAGCTATGTCGGTCTCAACGCCGAGCATGCCCGCCGCTATGCCCATGAGTTTTCCGGCGGCCAGCGCCAGCGCATCGGCATCGCCCGCGCCCTGGCGGTAAACCCCAAGTTCATCGTCTGCGACGAGCCGGTCTCCGCGCTGGACGTGTCGATCCAGGCGCAGGTGATCAATATGTTCGAGGAGCTCCAGGAAAAGCTGGGCGTGGCCTATCTTTTCATCGCCCATGACCTGCTGGTGGTGCACCATATCTCCAGGCGCATTGCGGTCATGTATCTGGGCAAGATCGTGGAAATCGCCGACGCCGACGAGCTCAACGAGCATCCCATCCACCCCTATACCGAGTCGCTGCTGTCCGCGGTGCCCATCCCCGATCCGGAGATCACCCGCGCGCGCCAGCGCATCATCCTCGAGGGCGACGTGCCCAGCCCCCTGAACATGCCCAGCGGCTGCGCCTTCCGCACCCGCTGCCGCTACGCTACCGAGCAGTGCACCCGGGAGTGCCCCGCCCTCTCCAATCGCGGCGGCGGCCATCAGGTCGCCTGCTGGAACCGCTGACGGCGGAAAACCCTTTGCTTCAAACTGCGGCAAAAACCGTATTTTGAAAATATATTCTGAAAGGAAACCCAAAATGAAAAAGACTCTTGCAATGCTTCTGGCCCTGGCCATGGTGTTTGCACTGGCCGCCTGCGGCAGCTCCAACTCCGCAGCCCCCGCCGCAACCCAGGCGCCCGTTGCTGAGGAAGCAATCCCCGATGCGGCCTCCCTCGTCAGCGCCTCCTTCATCGACCCGCTGGCTGACTGGGCCCAGTATGACGAGCTGATCGCTGAGATCAAGGCCGAGACCGACTTTGCCAAGCGCACCGAGCTCATGCACCAGGCTGAGGACATCCTCATGGCTACCAACTGCGTCATCCCCATCTACTACTACAACGACATCTACATGCAGAAGGACTACGTGGACGGCATCTACTCCAACCCCTTCGCCACCAAGTTCTTCATGTACAGCACCATGGCCAACGGCTCCGACACCCTGCGCCTGAACCTGGCCTCCGAGCCCGACTACCTCGACCCCGCCCTCAACAGCTCCGTTGACGGCGCCTGCCTGGCCGCCAACTCCTTCTCCGGCCTGTACACCTACAACGCCGACGGCGTCACCGTGCCTGCCTGCGCCACCGGTTACGAGGTCAGCGAGGACGGCCTGACCTACACCGTCACCCTGCGCGACGGCCTGAAGTGGTCCGACGGCAGCGACCTGACCGCCGCCGACTTCGAGTACTCCTGGAAGCGCGCCGCCGCCGATGAGACCGCGGCCGACTACGCTTACATGTTCAACGGCTTTGTCGGTTTCCCCGAGGAACTGGCTGTCACCGCCGTTGACGCCACCACCCTGCAGTTCACCCTGACCGCTCCCTGCGCGTACATGGAAGACCTCATGGCCTTCCCCACCTTCTATCCTGTCAAGCAGGAAGCTGTTGAGGCCTATGCCGATTGGCAGACCAGCCCCGGCGGTTGGTGCCAGGAGGCCGGCTTTGTCTCCAACGGCGCTTACGTCTGCACCGGCTGGGATCACGACGTCTCCATGACCTACGAGAAGAACCCGTACTGGTTCGACGCTGACAAGGTCACCGTTGAGAAGCTCGAGTTCATGCTCTCCGCTGATGACACCGCCATTTACGCCGCCTACAACGCCGGCGACGTCGACTTCATCGACACCGTTCCCACCGACGAGATCGCAAAGCTCCTGGCCGACGAGAACCCCGAGTTCTACATCGTTGACGAGCTGGGCACCTACTACGTCGCCTTCAACGCCAAGTCCGCCATCTTCGAGGGCAAGACCCCTGAGCAGGCCGCCTGCATGCGTGAGGCCTTCACCATGCTGATCGACCGCGACTACATCTGCGAGAACATCGGCCAGACCGGTCAGGTCGCGGCCAACGCATTCATTCCTCTCGGCATGGCCGACGGCAACGGTGGCTTCTTCAAGACTGAGCCCGTTGAGGAAGGCTACTTCGATCCCTACGCCATCAACGACGATTACGAGGGCACCATCGATAAGGCCATCGAGCTGCTCAAGTCCGCCGGCTACAAGTTCGACGACAGCGGCATGCTCTCCGCCGAGACTCCCATCCAGCTCGAGTACCTGACCAATACCACCTCCGGCCACATCGCCATCGCTGAGTCGATCCAGCAGGATCTGGCCGCTGTCGGCATTGACCTGTCCATCGCCCAGCAGGACTGGAACGTGTTCCTGGAGGAGCGCAAGGCCGGTAACTTCGACTTCGCCCGCGAAGGCTGGATCGCCGACTTCAACGACCCCATCAACATGCTCGAGATGTGGACCACCGTCTCCGGCAACAACGACTGCCAGTTCGGTCGTTAAAGCGCATAACCCAATATAAACGAACCGGCACACCCGTCAGGGTGTGCCGGTTTTGTACTATAGGATTGTCTTATCCGAAGAGACCGCCGAACCAGCCTTTGGGCGTCGCGGTGGGCGCAGGCGTTGCGCTGGGGGCGGGGGTCGCTGCGGGGGAGGCTTCCTCCTGCGCACTCAGCGCGCTGCGGGTATCGGGCACGTCAATGGCCAGGTACTGGTCGACGATGTCGAGCACGGTCTCGTCCTTGAGGATCATGGAGATCTCAATGCGGCGGTTCTGGGCTTGCCCGGCGGTGGTGTCATTCGAGGCCACGGGGCGGTTTTCGCCGTAACCGGCGGCACAGAAGTACTCGGCATAGCGGGAGAGGGACCCGTTATCCGCCGAAAGGAGATAGTTTAAGACAGAGTTGGCGCGGTCGGTGGAGAGGATGCGGTTTTCCTCGTCGGTGCCGGTGGAGTCGGTGTGGCCGGAGATGACGATGCTGTCAATGTACTGGGCGTTGTCGGGGTTGTTGAGGAAGGTGGTGAACACCTGGATCAGCTCCCGCAGCACCGGCTCGCTCTCGGGCTTGATCTGGGAGGAGCCCAGGTCAAAGAACACGCCGTCTGAGAGGATGATGTTGCCGTTGTCACCGATCTTGACCTTGGAGGAGTCGCCCATGACGTCGACGATGCTGTCGCGGATCTGGTTGAGGATGGACAGACGCAGCACCGCGATGGTCTGCATCTGGTTGCGCATGGCGACGATCTCATTGTCGGCGGCGGCAAGGTAGGCCTTCTGGTCGCCGATGAGCTTTTCCTGGGCGGTGATGGTGTCGGTCTGTTCGGCGATCTGGATGGCGTAGGCCTCCAGCTCATCCTGCTTGCGGTTGAGATCGTCGGTCAGCCCCTCCAGCTCCTTCTGCGCGGCGGCATAGCGGGCCATGGCGTCGGCGTAATCGGCCTCGGCCTCAGTCACCCGAAGACGGGTATCGGCCAGGACCTCCTGGGTGTTTTGCAGGTCGTTGCCGGTGATCAGATTCTGTATATAGCTGAGCAGCATCAGGAAGAACAGGATCAGGGCCACGGCGCTCATCATGTCGGCATAGGAGGGCCAGAAGCCCTGTTCTCCGCCGGATTCCTCCTTACGGGCGACGGAGCTGTAGCCGGCGCGCCTCATGAGCGTCCGCTCCTTTCAAGGCTGCGGGAGACCTCGCGCAGGCCGGCAACCAGGTCGCGCACCGTCACGTCCATGCGCTCGACCGTGCCGCGCAGGTTGTAGTTAAACTCGGAGAAGTCGCGCACGCCGGTGTTGAAGCTCTCCACGGTTTTGTTCATGGCGGCGATGGGGGCGCGGCTGGCGTTGATGGCGTTTTTCAGCTCGTCGGTGGCGCCGGTGAGGGTCTTGTCCATGCTGTCGGCCGTCTTGTTGAGGGCCAGGATCATCTGCCGCACCAGGTCGGAGTCATCCTTGGGCGCCTCGGTGGGCAGCGTCGGGGCCACATCATGGTCCAGCCACAGCTCCAGCCGGGTCTCCAGCTTCTCGCGAGCGGCCTGGGTGCTGAAAATAGAGCGCAGCAGCGTCAGAATGATCGAGCAGGCCACGCCCACCAGCGACGTGTAGAAGGCCACGCCCATGCCGCTCAGCGCGCTCATGAGGCCCTCGCCCACGCTGTCGAGCACGCTCAGCCATTCGGAGGTGTTGGAGTAGCCGATCATCTCCGTCAGGCTCGAGACCGAGAGGCTTAGACCTAAGAATGTACCAAACAGGCCCAAGGTCACAAACAGGGACACCGCGTTATTCAGGAAACGCTCACACAGGAGGCTGCCCGAAAGCTTGGCGCTGACCCCCTTGGCGATGATGGCGGGGGTGTTGATGTCCTTGCCGTAGCGCTTGTAGGCATCGGCAAAGTCGTTGACCACATAGCGCAAAAAGGCATTGTCGCGGTTGAGATTGCCGTCGACCATCCCGGCCAGTCTGCTGTAGCGGGCGTAGGTGATGAACAGCAGCACCACCGCCAGCGCGAACAGCGCCAGAATCACAACGATCACGACAAGGCCGACAGGCGGCATGGCGCTCAGTTTACTCATACTTTATACCTCCAGTGTTCGCGTATTTATCTAGTGTGAATTCTACCGAATAAGCCGGAATCTGTCAATTATTCTTAATGAATGTTAAGACTTTCCAATTCATCGACCAGCTCCCCGAAGAGCTTCAGCGCCGCGTTGACCGGCGCAGGGGAGGACATGTCCACGCCCGCGATTTTCAGAAGCGAGATGGGATCGGTGCTGCCGCCGCCGGAGAGAAAGCGCTTATAGTCCTCAACCGCGCTCTCGCCCAGGGTGAGAATGCGGTCGGCCAGGGCTGCCGCGGCGGAAAAGCCCGTGGCGTACTGGAAGACATAGTAGTTATAGAAGAAGTGGGGAATGCGCGCCCATTCGAGGGAAATTTCCTCGTCGCTGATCATATCGGGGCCAAAGTAAAGCTTGTTGAGGGCCAGGTACTTTTCGCACAGGGCCTCCGCCGTCAGCGCCTGCCCAGCCTCGGCCATGCGCCCCATCTCCAGCTCGAACTCGGCGAACATGGTCTGACGGTAGACGGTGCCCTTGAACTGATCCAGGAAGTGGTTGATGAGGTAGGCGCGTTCCCGGACATCCTCGGTCCTGTCCAGCAGATGGCGCATGAGCAGAATCTCGTTGCAGGTGGAGGCCACCTCGGCCACAAAGATGACGTAGTCGGCGGTGTTCACCGGCTGGTTGTGGCAGCTGTAGTAGCTGTGCAGCGCGTGGCCCATCTCGTGGGCGATGGTGAACATGGAGTCGAGCGTGTCCTTCTGGTTGAGCAGCACATAGGGGTGGGGCCGGGAGGAGCCGGAGGAGTAGGCGCCGCTGCGCTTGCCGCGGTTTTCGTACACGTCGATCCAGCGGCTGGAAAAGCCCTGTTTCAAAAGATCCGTATAGTCCTCACCCATGACGGCGAGGGCCTCCAGCACCGTGGCCTTGGCCTCGTCGTAGGAAATCGTCACCGCCGCGTCCCTGACCACAGGGGTGTACACGTCGTACATGTGCAGCTCCTCCACGCCCAGCAGCCGCTTGCGCAGCGCGACGTAGCGGTACATCTTGTCCAGGTTCTGGTGCACGGCTTCAATGAGGTTGAGGTACACGCTCTCCGGCACCTCCGTGCGGTCCAGCGCCGCAGCCAGAGTGGAGGGGTATTTGCGCGCATCGGCATAGAAACGCAGCTGCTTGAACTGTGCGTCCAGCGTGGCGGCGATGGTGTTTTTAAACTGGCCGTAGCTCTTGTAGCAGTTTTCAAAGGCGCTCTTGCGCAGGGCCCGGTCAGCCGATTCCATCAGCGGGCCGAAGGTTCCCGCGGAGAGAGGATGGGCCGCGCCCTCGCTGTCGATGGCGTCGTCAAAGGGCAGGTCGGCGTTACGCAGGGCGGAGCCAATGGAATCCGGCCCGTCGGCCATCTCGCCCGCGGCGGCCAGCAGCTTTTCCTCGGCAGGGGAGAGAATGTGCGCCTTGCGGCGGCGGATGCGGTAGAGACTGCGGCGGTAGGTCTCCAGCGCCGGTTCCTCGGCGTAAAAGCGGTCGAGCGTTTCGTCGTCGATGGCCATGATCTCCGGCGTGGAGAAGGCCGCCGCGCCCGAGATGGCCACGATGCAGGAAGTGGCCTTGCTGCGCAGATCCTGATAGAAGCCGTCGGCCAGATCCTGGTCGCCCTTGCAGTTTGCGTAGCCGGAGAGCATCTCCAGCCGCACGGACAGCTCGTCGTCCAGCCGCAGGAAAGCCAGCAGCTGCGCTGCACTCTTGCCCAGCGTGCCAGCGTAGGCGGCGATGGCCTCCGGCATCGCCATGAGAGCGTTGTACTCGTCGAGCCACGCCGCGTCACTGGGGAACATATCGGTCAGGTCCCAGGTGAATTCTTCGGGGATCTCATTTCTTTCGGGAATTTTGGTAAAGTCCATGGTTACCTCCGGGTAATTTGTTCATGCGGCCATTATAGCACAGCCTCCGCCGGTCTGCAATCGCGGCCGGTGCTTGGAAGAGAATGGGTTGCCA
>JAFTGE010000065.1 GCA_017458085.1 Oscillospiraceae bacterium | reverse complement strand
CGGTGCCTTCAAACACCTCTCCGCCGTAGGAGTTGATGAAAATCTCGATCTCCCTCACGTCGGGATATTTTCCAAGCTCCTCCCGGAAGTACTCGGCGCTGGTATCGCTCTCATGATATTCGTCTGTCCACCAGTCCCACCAGCCACCCTCCACGTCGCCGTAGAGGTACATCTGCAAGGTGTCCGGCCGCCCCGCCGCCTGCCTGAGCGACCAGAAGCGCCCCGGCTCCCGCTTTCCCTGCAAGGAGAGCTGGGCAGCAAGTGGCAGAGGGGGCTTCCCGCTCGTTTTTTCCATAATCGTTTTCCTCCTTTCTAAGCCCTCTCGACCTCAAGCCGCCCGATGTTCTTCGTAACCAGGTGCTCGTTTGCCCAGGGCTCGTTGATTGGCTCCTCGCCGGCTGCCTTGCGGATATCGTTCAGGCTCCAGCCGGAGCCGAGGAGTTTTTCTATGTTCACTGCATTGGAAAACAGGTCAAAATGCTGCACCGTTGAGGAGTCCATGCGCAAATAGCTCCCGGCTTCCCAGCCGGCGTATCTATAGCGTTTGCGTGTACCCTCTTCGCTGAATTGATCGCAGATCGGGTCGATACCGGTGGTCAACGCCCGCCGCATAGCGTCACCGGTCGCCTCCACGCCGCCGCGAATCAGTACGTTCGGTATGCAAACCGCTCTTGCTGTGAAATCGAAGATGTCCTCGATCATGGCTTTGATGTCGCGCGTGTCCTTCGGTCCCGTGCCGCTTCCGTCAAGCTTTTCGTACTTGTATCCGTCGAACTCCGGCAAGATTGCCCCGTTAGATTGGAAGAAGGGCTTAATCTGCGCCTCAAGCATTTTTTGGAAGCTCTCAGCCCAACCATCCGAACCGCCCGCAACCTGGTTCACGTGCACCTTCCAGTGCTGACCGTTCTGCCAGCCATAGGCCTTTGCTGCGGCTTGAACCAGTCTTACATAGCTCTGGTAGAGTCCGTCAATCACCGGCTTCATGTTCGTGTGATTGAGGCGCAGGTGCATCACATCGTCCTCGTAGAAAACGCGTGGGAATTTGTACTCCCCGACGGTCACATCGCGGTACTCGTTGCGCTTTGTGGGGTGCTGCTCCGGTTCCTGCCAGCTATCCGCAACGATTACGGTGCCCTCGCCGTCGCGTTTGTGTGGGAATACCAGCAGCACCTCGTTATCCTCAAACAGGTGTGCCACCAACTTGTGCCAGAAGGCGGTACTGTTCTGGTTGGCGTTCGGCTCCACATTCCACATGTAGTACTCCCGCCCGTGCAGTTCCTTGCCCTCTTTGTAGGTCCGCACCTCGCAGCGCCCTATGATGTTGGCCACCCAGTTGACACAGCTCCACCAGCACAGCTCGCGGATCTGATACTCCAGTGCAGCCTCCATCAGTTCCCGGCAGACCGCGTCCGAGACGTCCGGCAGGCTCGTTCTCCCGTTCTTCGGTTGTAAAAGTCTAAAAAAGCTTAAGCCCACCGGCCATCTCTCCTCCTGTTCTCGCTGCTCTTTTGTGCTCCACCCGGCGCGGCTGTCGCCGTCAGGGGGTTTAAAATAAACCTCCCTCACAGTGTGATCGCTCCAAGCTTCGGCAGTTCCAGAGGCTCCCCGGTGCCGAGCGCGTCCTCCACGGCCATGGAGGCCACCAGCGCCATAAATGGGTCCGTTTTGCGCGCCTTGGCGTCAATTTTTGCGTAATAGTAGTTTCCGGTGTCCGTCCCCTCGCTGCGGCCTCGGCGGACGCGCTTGGTGTTGTTCACCGCCCAGCGCAGACAGGGGTTGTTGCCCCAGGTGAAGCCACCGCGGTCAAAGCACTCCTGCACAACCGGGTCGGTCTTCATGATGTCTGACGGCCGAATCAGCTTCACCCTCGTTTTGTCCGCTGCGTCAAAGCCGATCGCACGCAGCGCGTCGGACACGACGGTCCAGCGGAAATTATCCATTGCTATTTTCTTGATGTTGCACACCCGTCCAATTTCCTGAATCCATTCGGCCAGCAACCTTGGGTGGATGCTCACATCGTCCACGATCGTCACAATCGGCGCTCCTGCCAGCAGCGTCCCACCGACGCGCATATTCGCCCAGTCCCTGTACGGTGCCTTGACCCGGTGCAGCGTCTTGGACCGCTCACAGATCCAGGTTCGGTTGATGTCATACCGCTCCGCCCCACGCCGAAAGTGTGCGTTCACGCTCGCAAAGTCGCTCAGCTCCGCAAAGTCGATGCCGATCGTGCAGCTCCAACCGGTCAGGTCCGGCAACGGCGCGTTCGTGGCCTTGATTTTTCCGTAGTCCGTGACCGCAATCTCCTTGAAGCCCTTGCGTAAGCCCATGCGCTTGTTCAGAAAATCCCCATTCTCCTCGGGGCGTTCCTTCCACTCAAGGTACTCATCCTCAATTTCCTGCCGCAGAGTGGATGAATATTGAAGCGAGGGGTTGGCCATAGTCCAGTTTTCTGGGTCGTGTACAGCCTCCTCGTTCGGCAGGCAGCAAATGAAAGGCAGGAAGCCCTTGTCCTCCTCGCCCTGGAAGAGAATACGCCGTCCGCGCTCAAGGTAATCGTCCAGCGGCCCGTCGGATACATCGCCGTTGGAGGTGAAGCCGCCCTCACGCGGCTCAGCCTTTTTACCCATGCCGGTGCGAAATACCTTGATGTTGTCATAGTTCTGGTAGGCGTGGATCTCGTTAAAAACGATCATGCCCGAGCGCATACCGTCGCGGTGCTTAGGGTTGTTGGTTCTCCCCTTGACAACGCCGCGATTCTCTCTGCCCTGGATTAGCTCTTTTGTGTGGTAGTAGAACCTTTTGAGCTTATCCATTAAGCGAGGATTCTCCAGCACTTCCACCGCGTCCTTGACCGGACGCATCGCCTGTTCCTCATCGTTGGCACAGATATCCACGTCGTATGCCTTCACAGGATTGTAGGGGGATACCATGCAGAAGGACACATAAGCAATGAAGCCATCCTTCCCGGCCCCACGGCCGACCATGCAGAACAGCGTCTTCCAGCGCGGTAGCCCCGGAGCCTTATAGGTACACAGCCACAGCGCGACCAGGAATTTCTCCCAGGGGTAGAGTTGAAAGGGGAAATACTTCTCAAGACTCAGGTACTTTTCCAGCCGCTTCTCCTCAACAATGAGTTGCTCCGTTTGGAAAACTTTTCGGATATAGGCCGCCAGTGCGTGTTGCTCCGGGCAGGCCCTCGGCGCGTCACTCTCAACCAGCTGCAAATATTCCTCCACCACAGCCGGAATCTGCGTGCTCTCCGTGCGTTCTCGCAGCTCAGAGCTCATCGTCATCGGAGCCGCCAGTGCGCCCCGGACCGGCACTCATATCCTGGAACCCCAGCGCTCTGTAGATGTCCAGCATTTTCTGACTCGTCTGGTGCCGGATCGTGCAACTGCGATTTTCCACGAGCATCCCGCGTTTGGGGTCCATTACGCATACGCCACGCGTTTGAATATCCGCTGTGAGCGCCTGAAATTCACACCAAAGTTCCATGTACCGGTTCAGCAGCTCACAGTAAACCGGCTCTGCCAGTCCGCGCGCAGACAGGTTGTCGGAAAGTCCCGCGCGCAGTTCCCGGTATTGCTTTGTTTTGTTCCAGATCACGGGCTTCTTCGCAGCCATCCCTAACCCTCCTCTCTGCGCGCCCACGCGTAAAATTGGAATCTGCGCGCGGCGGCAGCGCGCACACGAGAATTTCTCTTTTGCCGTG
>JAFTGE010000064.1 GCA_017458085.1 Oscillospiraceae bacterium | reverse complement strand
TGTCCGCGGAAGGCTCCCTTCGGTCGCGCCGCTGGCTGGTCACTTGTCCAGGCAGCGCCGCGAAGCTTTGCGCGGAAACAGAGGCGATCCGGTATAGAGCTGTACCAGACACATGCCCTGCTTGGTATCCGCGGGCGATATGGATCGTCTTTGTAAACGATATCCGCGTTTCAGCGCGCTTTTCTCTTTGAAGTACAAGAACCGTTTCTCTTTTCGCGCAAGATCGAAAAGAGAAATGGGTCTTGATTTACGCAGCTCAAACACGGCCAACAGGTAATATCACCGGCGACTATCTTATACGTTTACGCCATGAAAGAAACGGCGTCTACCCGCAGGGCGTACACTGCGTTGGGCTATATACTCCTCGCAATGAAATAGAATTATGTATACCTTATTACGTATATAATATTACGTAAACAAAAATATGTTAATTTATAACCTCAGGCTGAGAAATCGGCCTGAGGTTATACTACGGTCATTTATCCAGCGGCAGAGGGACACCGTTGAGCACAGCGGCGGTCAGGCTGTCCCCCTGATAGCAGAGCTTGAGCGAGAAAAAAGGCTCGTCCGTGTCCAGCAGGCGGAGGAAGATTTTATCTCCCTCCCAAATGGGCAGGCGCAGCAGCCGGGCCTTATCGACCCATTCCAGCTCACCCTCGTCGCAGTCCCTGAGGGTGCCGCTGAAATCCTTTGAATGGAACAGGTGCATGTACTCCGTGCCCCACTGATCGGACACGAAGGTCACGATCCCGCGATAAGCCCAGCTTTGCATGGTCAGGCCGGTCTCCTCGTACACCTCGCGCAAGGCGCAGTCCTCCGGACTCTCACCCGGCTCGAACTTCCCGCCGATGCCGACCCATTTGTCGCGGTTCTCGTCGTTTTCCTTCTTTACCCGGTGGAGCATCAGGTATTTGCCATCCTGCTCCAAATGACAGAGTGTGGTGTTGCGCATGAGCTTACAGCCGGATCTTATCGGCAGTGATGTCGGCAAGCGTCGGCGCACCGCACATGGTCATGGTGGCCTTAAGCTCGGAGACGATCTTGTCCATGTAAACCGTGAAGCCCTCGGCCCCGGCAGCGTAGATCATGGGCAGAATGGGACGGCCGATCAGTACCGCGTCGGCGCCCAATGCAAGGGCACGGAACACGTCCACACCGGAGCGAATACCGCCGTCAACCAGAATGACCGTCTGTCCCTTGACCGCCGCGGCGATCTCGGGCAGCACCTCCGCCGTGGAGGGGACAGCCCCCTGCACCCGCCCGCCGTGGTTGGAAATGACGATGGCGGCAGCCCCGGCCTCAACCGCTTTCTCCGCACCCTTGACAGTCATGATCCCCTTAACGATGAAGGGCATCTTCGCGTAGGCGATGATCTCCTTCATCTCGTCGACAGACTTGCTGCCGGCATTGGGATTCATGGCCTTGAGAAAGGGCAGACCCGCGCCGTCAATGTCCATGCCGGCGGCGAAGATGCCCGCGGCGTTGAGCACGTCCAGCTTCTCAAATACAGTCTCCTTGTTCCAGGGCTTGATGATCGGACAGCCAATGCCGCCGACCTTGACCATGTCCTCCGCCGAGCGGAGCATGATGCTCGGATCGACGCCGTCGCCGGTCAGGGCCATGACGCCATAGTCGGCCGCGGCCGGGATCAGGATGCTGTTGTACGCCGCGTCCTTGTATTTGGAACCGTAATGCAGGTCGATGGCTCCCAAAGGCGCAGCGAAAATCGGCGCGGTAAACCGGCGGCCAAACATGGCAAAGGATACGTCGGGCTCCGCGTTGGGACACAGTGTGTCCATGTTCACGCAGATCTCCTGCCACTTGTCATAATTGCGCGCGGCAACATTGCCGGGGTATTTGCAGCCGGGACCGGGCATGGCATTGCCGCAGGCCCTGCCATTGCAGACCGGACATGCCTTGCAGTAGGGGCCGACCTGGTCGCGGGCTGCCGATAGGATCTCGTTATAATTCATGGCGATGCTCCTTTTTTCGTTATTTTTCGTTGGTTTCATTATGCTGGACGGCGGCTGTAATGTCAAGCCCGGTCAGGTCAAAGGCCGGGATCATCTCCGCCGTGGCGGCGCTCCCTTCCTGCCAGTAGCCGTCAAGACCGCGCACGCGCAGATAGTGGATCAGCGCCCGGTTGTCCTCGGGGTCGACCGTCCCCTGCAGCTCCGGCCAGCGCTCCAGTCCGGGCATGGGAGTATACTGGCTCATGAGGGAAAAAAGCACGCTGTCGGCCGGAAACTCGTCGGCCACAAAGTCGATCGCGTCCCGCGCATCCTCCACACGGCCGGGAAGGATCAGATGCCGCACCAGCACGCCCCGCTTCATGAGACCGTTTTCATCCAGCGCATAGGGGCCGACCTGACGGAACATCTCCCGGATGGCGTCGGCCGCCACAGCGGGGTAGTCCGCCGCGGCGCTGTAGCGTTTGGCGGCCGCGGGATCGAGGTATTTGAGGTCCGGCATGTAGACTTGCACCAGTCCGTCCAGCAGGCGCAGGGTCCGGACACTTTCATAGCCGGAGCTGTTCCAGACCACAGGGATGCCGAGATCGAGCCCGGACAGGGCCTCGGCAATGGCGGGGGCATAGTGCGCGCCGGTGACAAGGTCAATGCTGTCCACGCCCGAATCCCGCAGGCGCAGCAGCAGCCGGCGCAGCTGGGGCACGGTGACACCCGTACCGCCCGCGCCGCGGCTGATGGCGCGGTTCTGGCAGAAGACGCAGCGGAGATTGCAGCCGGTGAAGAACACCGCACCGGTGCCGTTCGGCCCGGCAATGCAGGGCTCCTCCCCATAGTGCGCGGCGGCACGGGCCACCCGCGGAAGCCACGGAGAACAGCAGACGCCGCCGCTGATTTCATCGCCCCGCACAGCGCCGCAGCGCCGGGGACAAAGCGTGCAATTGATTTCCATGTTGTGCCATCCCGTGAGTGAAAAAATTGACTATGCAAAATGCCAATAAAATGCCGATTGGCGTCCCTGATTATAGTCCATATTTGTATAGTTTGCAAGAAGTTTGAAAAAATAGAAAAATGTACATGATTTTTCTGATTATTGTGCTAAAATGGGATGGAATCGAAGGAAGAGGTAATACTTTTTTCCTGGGGCGGAGGAATGAAGATGCTCAATATCGTGCTCGTGGAGCCGGAGATCCCGCACAATACCGGCGCAATCGCACGCACCTGCGCCGCCACGGGAGCGAGGCTGCATCTGATCAAGCCCCTGGGCTTCGACATTTCCGACAAGGCGGTCAAGCGCTGCGGCCTGGATTACTGGTATCTGGTGGATATCAGCGTGTACGAAAACCTGGACGAGTACTTTGCAAAAAACGGGGACAGCGGGCTGTGGCTTGCCACAACCAAGGCGCCCCGGGCCTACCATGAGGCCGACATGTCCGGCGACACGACGCTGATGTTCGGCAAGGAGACCGCCGGGCTGCCCGCATGGCTGCGTGAAAAGTACCGTGAGCGGTGCATCCGCATCCCCATGGTCAGCCCCGCCAGAAGCCTCAACCTTTCCAATTCCGTTGCGATCCTTGCCTATGAAGCGCTCCGGCAGCAGGGCTTTCCCGGCCTGTTGGAGACCGGCTCCATGGCTGAATAATAAAACTGTATTATTTTTAGGAGGATGACTCATGAACTACAACAAGAAGACCGTTTACGACGCAGACGTCAAGGGCAAGAAGGTCCTGCTCCGCTGCGACTTCAACGTTCCCCAGAACAAGGAAACCGGCGAGATCACCAGCGATAAGCGCATCGTCGCCGCCATTCCCACCATCAAGTACCTGCTCGAGCAGGGCGCCGCTGTCATCGCCTGCTCCCACCTGGGCAAGCCCAAGGGCGAGTGGAAGACCAAGCTGACCCTGGCCCCTGTCGCCAAGAGACTGAGCCAGCTGCTGGGTCAGGACGTGATCTTCGCCGCCGACATCATCGGCGAGGACGCCCAGGCCAAGGCCGCCGCGCTGCAGCCCGGCCAGATCATGCTGCTTGAGAACCTGCGCTTCGACATCCGCGAGGAGAAAAACGGCGCGGACTTTGCCAAGGCCCTGGCCGATATGGCCGACATCTTTGTGTCCGATGCCTTCGGCACCGTGCACAGAGCGCACGCCTCCACCGCCGGTGTTGCCGCTTACCTGCCCGCCTACTCCGGACTGCTGGTCGACAAGGAGCTGTCCATCATGGGCAAGGCCCTGGACGATCCCAAGCGCCCCTTCGTGGCCGTCCTCGGCGGCGCCAAGGTCTCCGACAAGATCAACGTCATCAACAACCTCCTCGAGAAAGCCGACACCATCATCATCGGCGGCGGCATGGCCTACACCTTCAAGAAGGCCCAGGGCTATGAGATCGGCAACTCCCTGCTGGAGGCAGACCGCATCGACTACGCCAAGGACATGATCGCCAAGGCCGAGGCCAAGGGCGTCAAGTTCCTGCTGCCCGTTGACAACTTCTGCGCTTCCGAGTTCTCCGCCGACGCCGAGCCCGTTCTCTGCGAGGGCGACATCCCCGCCGAGCTGATGGGCATGGACATCGGCCCCAAGACCGTGGAGCTGTTTGCCAATGCCGTCAAGGGCGCGGGCACCATCGTTTGGAACGGACCCATGGGCGTGTTCGAGTTCGACCGCTTCGCGGCCGGCACGAAGGCCATGGCCCAGGCGCTGGCCGAGTCCGGCGCGATCACCATCGTCGGCGGCGGCGACAGCGCGGCTGCGGTGGAGAAGCTCGGCTATGCCGACAAGATCACCCACATCTCCACCGGCGGCGGCGCGTCCCTCGAATTCCTGGAGGGCAAGGAGCTGCCCGGCGTGGCCTGCCTGCTGGATAAGTAATCCTCGCAAAGAAGGAAGAAACGGTGCCGGGCACCGTTTCTTCCATGCTTTCCGATTTTTCCGCCGCGGCTGTGCCGTGGCATTCAAACTGAAAGGATGATTCGCTATGAACAGAAAATACCGTAAGACCGTTATCGCGGGCAACTGGAAGATGAACATGCTCGCCTCCGAGATCAAGCCCTTTATGGAGCAGCTCAAGGCGGAGCTGCCCAAGACCCGCACCTGCGAGATGGTGCTGTGCACCCCCGCGGTGATGATCCCCGCGATGATCAAGGCCGGCAAGGACTGCAAGGTCGCCGCCGGCGGCCAGGACGTCTCCAAGTATGCCAAGGGCGCTTACACCGGTGAGATCTCCGCCAGCCAGCTGGCCGACATCGGTGCCAAGTACTGCATCGTCGGCCACTCCGAGCGCCGCCAGTACCACGGCGAGGACGACATGCTCATCAACGCCAAGGTCAAGGCCCTCATCGATCAGGGCATCATCCCCATCATCTGCGTCGGCGAGAGCCTGGAGCAGCGCGAGATGGATCTGACCATGGAGTATGTGGCTTACCAGGTCAAGGCCGCACTGAGCGGCGTCGACGCAGCCAAGCTGCGCCGCTGCGTCATTGCCTATGAGCCCATTTGGGCCATCGGCACCGGCAAGACCGCTACCGCCGAGCAGGCGCAGGAGGTCTGCCAGGGTATCCGTGCCGTCATCCGCGGCATCTACGGCGCCCGCCCCGCCCGTGCCGTCAGCATCCTCTACGGCGGCAGCATGAACGCCAAGAACGCAGCCGAGCTGCTGGCCCAGCCCGATATCGACGGCGGCCTCATCGGCGGCGCGTCCCTCAAGCCTGCGGACTTTGCCACCATCATCAAGGCTACCGATCAGGAGTAAGAACCTTATGAGCAAAAAGGCAGTTCTTATCATCATGGACGGCTACGGTCTGGCGGCGCCCTCGCGGGGCAACGCCATCTATGTGGCCAACAAGCCCAATCTTGACAGGCTCTTTGCCACCTATCCCCACACCGCGCTGCAGGCCTCCGGCCTGGACGTGGGTCTGCCCGAGGGACAGATGGGCAATTCCGAGGTCGGCCACACCAATATGGGCGCCGGCCGCGTCGTGTTCCAGATCCTGCCCAAGATGACGCAGGAGATCCAGAACGGCAAGTTCTTTGAAAATCCCGTCTACATCAAGGCCATGGAGGACGCCAAGGCAAACGGCAAGGCCCTGCATATCATGGGCCTGCTGTCCACCGGCGGCGTGCACAGCCACTTAAACCACATCTTTGGCATTCTGGATATGGCCAAGGCCCGCGCTGTCGGGAAGGTCTATGTGCACTGCTTCCTGGACGGCCGCGACGTGCCGCCCACCAGCGGCGCGGGTTTTGTAGCCCAGCTCAAAGAAAAGTGCGACAGCCTCGGCAATGCGCAGATCGCCACCATCCAGGGCCGCTTCTGGGGCATGGACCGCGATAAGCGCTGGGACCGTGTGGAAAAGGGCTACAAGGCTATCGTCTGCGGCGAGGGCGTGCAGGACCCCGACCCCGTCCACGCAGTGGAGGCAAGCTATGCCAAGGACGTCACCGATGAGTTCGTCGAGCCTACCGTGGTCTGCGCCGAGGGCGCGATCAATGCCGGCGACAGCGTCATCTTCATGAACTTCCGCCCCGACCGCGCCAGAGAAATGACCTGGGCGCTGAACCAGCCCGAATTCGACGGCTTTGCGCGCAAGAAGACCGTCTATCCGCTCAGCTACGTCTGCACCGCGCAGTATGACGAGAATCTGACCCTGCCGATTGCCTATCCGCCCGAGGTCATCAGCAACACCCTCGGCGACTATATCAGCGAGCTGGGCTACAAGCAGTTCCGCGTGGCGGAGACCGAGAAGTACGCCCACGTCACCTTCTTCTTCAACGGCGGCGTCGAGAAGGAGACCGCGGGGGAGGAGCGCTGCCTGGTGCCGAGCCCCAAGGAGTTTGCCACCTATGACCTGGTGCCCCAGATGAGCGCCGAGAAGGTCTGCGACAAGGTGGTGGAAGCCATCGCCTCCGACGAATACGGACTGATCGTCTGTAACTTCGCCAACTGCGATATGGTCGGTCACACCGGCGTTATGGACGCGGCGGTCAAGGCCGTCGAGACCGTGGACGAATGCATGGGCCGCATTGCGGCCGAGGTGGAAAAGCACCCCGACACCGTGCTGCTCGTCACCGCCGACCACGGCAACGCCGACTGCATGTTCGACGAGGCCACCGGCAAGGTCAACACCGCCCACACCACCAACCCCGTGCCCTTTGTGGTCTGCATGGACGGCATCAGCCTCAAGCCGGGCAGGCTCGCCGACATTGCACCCACGATTCTTCAGATCATGGGGCTTGAGCAGCCGAAGGAAATGACCGGTGAATCGCTGATCCACTAAGTTAAACGAAAAAGGGGCTGCCTCAAAACAAAAATCAGCCTGTCATTCCGAACAAAAATGGCCGCTTATGCGGCCATTTTTGCGTGGGAATCCGTCTCTCGCAGAGGGAAAACGGATTGCCACAGCCCCTTGCGGGGCTTCGCAATGACGGGATTGGACTTTGTCTACAGTCTTAAAGAACGCTGGCCAGCGGCCAGCGTTCTTTTTGCTGCATGTCAGCCCTCGTAGCCCATGGGGTTTTTGGACTGCCAGGCCCAGGTGTCGCGGCACATATCGTCCAGATCGTTCTGCGCCTTCCAGCCGAGAAGCTCCGCGCTCTTGTCCGGGCTGGAATAAACGGTGGCCAGGTCGCCCGGCCGACGGTCCACGATCTCATAGGGAATCTCCACGCCGGTGACGCGCTGGAAGGCCTTGACCATGTCCAGCACGCTGTAGCCGGTGCCGGTGCCGAGGTTGAAGACATTCTCGCCCCGGTGCTTGAGCATATACTCGATGGCGCAGACATGGCCGCGTGCCAGGTCGACGACATGGATATAGTCGCGCACGCCGGTGCCGTCGGGGGTGTTGTAGTCGTTGCCGAAGACGTTCAGGTGATCGCGGCGGCCGACGGCAACCTGTGCGATATAGGGCATGAGATTGTTGGGAATGCCGCGGGGGTCCTCACCGATCATGCCGCTGGAATGGGCACCGATGGGATTAAAGTAGCGCAGCAGGGAGACCGAGAAATCATCCACGGCCTTGACGGTGTCGCGCAGGATCTGCTCGGACATGTACTTGGTCCAGCCGTAGGGATTGGTGCACATACCGGTTCTGGAGGTCTCGCGCAGGGGCATGTCGTTGTCGCCGGAGTAGACAGTGGCCGAGGAGGAGAAGACGATGTCATGCACACCGTGGTCCTTCATCGCGCGGCACAGCTGCACCGTGGAGTTGAGGTTGTTGTCGTAATACTCCAGCGGCATGGCCACGGATTCACCCACGGCCTTGAGCCCGGCAAAGTGGATGACACAGCCGATGTCGTGCTTTTCAAAAATGCGGTCGAGCGCTGCGCGGTCACGCACGTCGATTTCGTAGAAGGAGAGATCCTTGCCGCAAATCTGCTGCACACGCTCAAGGGATTTGGCGCTGGAATTGACCAGGTTATCGGCCACGACCACGCCGTAGCCCTTGTTTAACAGCTCCACACAGGTGTGGCTGCCGATATAGCCGGCGCCGCCGGTGACTAAAACATTCATGCTTCTTCCTCCAATAATTGATCGGGATAGACCCCGTTTTCGCGCATAGTCCGAATGGCGGAGACGACGCTGTCAATGTCCCCTTTGTAGGTCATGCCGTACCATACCTCATGGCAGTTGAGCACGCGCACGCTGCCGGTTCCGTCCTGAATGGCGGCGTTTGCCACAAAGGGCAGAAAATACTCGGCCTTGACAGGATTTGTTTTGAGGTTCTCGTCCAGCCAGGCGGGGAAGCGAGCTTCAAGCTCCCGGAACATTCCCTTACCAAAGCCCCAGAAATTCATGGAAACCGGAACCTCGCCCGAAAGAGGAACATAGGTTTTGCCGTCCTCGGTATAGGCCGCGTCCGCACCGCGTTTTTCAATATGCGTGCGCTCCACCACATCCGTAAGGAAGCCGTCCTCCACCTGGCAGATGCCGCGGGCGACATAGCCGTTTTCGGTCACGGTGTTCTTGAGCAGGTAGGAGACCATGGCGTGTTCGTTCTCGGACCGGTCAGCGGCGAGAAAATCGTAGATCGCCTGGAAAGCGCCGCGGCCGTAGAAGTCGTCGGCGTTGATGACGGCGAAGGGACCGTCGACCGCATCCTTGCAGCAGAGCACGGCGTGCGCTGTACCCCAGGGCTTGACGCGCCCGTCGGGAACGGCATAGCCCGGCGGCAGCATGTCCAACTGCTGGAAGACGTACTTGACGTCAAAGTACTTCTCCATACGCCTGCCGACAGCGGCCTTAAAGTCATCCTCAATTTCATGCTTGATGATGAAGGCCACCTTGCGAAAGCCCGCACGGTAGGCGTCATAGAGAGAAAAATCAATGATGGCATGACCGAAATCATCCACGGCCATGATCTGCTTGAGCCCGCCAAAACGACTGCCCATGCCGGCAGCAAGGATAACCAGGGTAGGTTCTTGCATTGATGAAAACACTCCCTTTGCTTCTCTTAAAATTACCTAATTCTAACAGAGTTTTCCGCTTTTGTACAGTATGAATCCCAAAAAACATCGAGCCGGGCGGGGGAGGGAACAACGCAAAGAAATACCCCGGCGGAAACAAAACCGTTTCGCCGGGGCTTGCTTATTCTTTGCCATCCTGCATCAGGTCGGAAAGCGTCTTACTGTCGAGGAAGGTGTTCACCACGCTGTCCAGCTCCTTCCAGAGCGGGAGCGTACGGCATTCCGCATTGCGGACACAAGGCTTGGCACAGGCCTCAAGACAGGCGACCGGGGCCAGATCCCCCTCCGTCAGGCGCAAAATCTCACCGACGGGATAATCCTTGGGGTCGCGAGTCAGGCGATAGCCGCCGCCTTTCCCGCGCAGACCCTCGATCAGGTTCGCTTCAACCAACACGGGAAGGATACGCTCCAGATATTTCAGGGAAATGTCCTGCCGTTCAGCGACCTCCTTCATGGCAATATAGCTGCCGTCAGAATGCTCGGCAAGGTCGATCATGACCCGCAGCGCATAACGGCCCCTTGTGGAAACCATCATGGGCGGAACCCTCCTTCTCACAATCAGCAATCGCTTACGGAATAAAATATACCATACCCGTAGGTAAAAGTCAAATGCTGGAAATTTCCAGCCGCCCGCCGCCCAGCACCCGGTCCTCCTGATAGAAGACGGCGGCCTGCCCCGGGGTGATGGCCCGCTGTGGTTCGTCAAAGGCGATGCGTACACGGCCCTCCGGCAGGGGGATCAGCGTGGCCGGCTGCTCCGGATGGCGGTAACGGATGCGTACCCGGCAGCGCAGCGGCTCGGTCGGCGCCTCACCCGAACACCAGTTGAGCGCACAAACCCTGGCCGTGTCGGAAAACAGCGCCTCCTTCGGCCCAAGAACCACCGCATTGTCCTCCGGACGGATGGCGCAGACGTAGAGAGGCTGCGCCGCGGCGATGCCGAGACCCCGGCGCTGGCCGATCGTGTAGTGGATGATGCCCCGGTGCCGCCCGAGCACGCGCCCGTCGGTATCGACAAAATCACCGGGCGGCGGCAGCGTATCGCTGTGGGCGGCGATGACGGCGGCATAGTCCCCGTCCGGCACAAAGCAGATATCCTGGCTGTCAGGCTTCGAGGCGTTGATAAAGCCGTGCGCCTCGGCAATGCGGCGGACCTCCTCCTTGCGCAGAGAACCGAGGGGGAAACGCGTCTTTTTCAGCTGCTCCGGGCCGAGGTCGTAGAGCACGTAGCTCTGATCCTTGGTCTCATCCACAGCCTTCTTCAGCACAAAGCGCCCATCTTCTTCCTCGATGCGCGCATAGTGCCCGGTCACCACATAGCGGCAGCCGAGCAGCGCGGCCCGTTCATAGAGCTTGCCGAACTTCAGGCAGCGGTTGCAGTCAATGCAGGGGTTCGGCGTCTGACCGCGCTGATAGCTCTCGACAAAGGGACGGATGACCGCGTCATGGAAGCTGTCCTTATAGTTGAACACATAGTGGGGGATCCCCAGTCTGCGGCAGACGCTTCTGGCATCGTCCACATCCTCCAGCGAACAGCAGCTGTGCTCGCGGGGGAGGCAGGCGTCCTCATTGTCAAAGAGCTTCATGGTGCAGCCAATGCAGTCAAAGCCCTGCTCCAGCATGAGCAGAGCGGCCACGCTGCTGTCCACGCCGCCGCTCATAGCAATTAAAACCTTTTCCTTTTCAGGCATGAAATTTACTCCATGGGACACAGAGAAATCGCATCACCGGGACGGATGCAACCTTCCTCCACCACAACCGCAAAGACACCCTCGCGCGGCATGACGCAGTCGCCCACCTGCTGACGAATGGCACAGTCAGCGTGGCACTCCTTGCCAATTTGCGTGATCTCCAGCAGAGTCTCGCCCACGCGCAGCCGTGTCCCGACCGGCAGCTCATGCACCGCAAGACCCTCGGTCAGAATGTTCTCCGCAAAGGCGCCGATGGGAATGTCAGGGAACACCTGCTTCATGCGATCCACACTCTCATTGGCGAGCAGGCTGACCTGCCGGTGCCAGTCACCGGCGTGGGCGTCGCCCTCGATCCCGTGGCGGAGGCGGAGCCGAACCTCCGGCACCGGGTGCTTCATGGTGCCCTTGCGCTCACTGATACATACCGCGACAACACTTGCCATGGGATGACCTCCTGTCAAAAATGAAAGATATAGAGTAGGTATGTATATTATGCCACCATCAGGCGGGGAAGTCAATGCAAAAGGAAGCCGGGGAGGCCCCGGCTTCATTTTGTCGTCGGAAAAGTCCGGAGGAATTTGCCGACGAGATTTGCAGCCTGCTGCAGCGCACTCGATGTCCGAATCAAGCGGACATCTCGCACGTTTGCAGGCTGAGAAGTGTTTTCTCCGACGTACATGCCGCCGGAGAAAACAGATTGAAAATGGTTTTTCGCATGCGCGAATTATTCTCAAGGACTTTGTCTATAGTCCGAAGGAAGCCGGGGAGACCCCGGCTTCCTTGACATTATACTGTTGCAGCCTCCGGTTCTTTTGCCGTGGGGATCTCGGCGTACATGGTGTCCACCGGCTCCTCGATCAGCGAGAGCATGCAGGCGCGTACCTCGGCATTTTCACTGTAGAGGACGGCGCGCAGCTTGTCAAGCTTCTCTTCGATCTGCTCCGGCGTGTACATTACCTGATGACCGATGTAAATCAGACTGTTGTCCGTCTTTTGCAGACCCTCGGATTTGAGCAGCAGCTCCTCGTACAGCTTCTCACCCGGACGCAGGCCGGTATACTCGATCTTGATATCCACATCCGGCTCAAACCCGGACAGACGGATCATCTTGCGGGCCATGTCGTCAATGCGCACAGGGCTGCCCATGTCGAGCACAAATACCTCGCCGCCCCTGGCATAGGCCCCCGCTTGCAAAATGAGCGAGACAGCCTCCGGAATGGTCATGAAGAAGCGGGTCACGCGCTTGTCGGTAACGGTGACAGGGCCGCCGGCGGCAATCTGCTTTTTAAACAGAGGAATAACGCTTCCATTGCTGCCTAGAACATTGCCGAAGCGCACGGCGATGTAGCTGGTGTCGCTGTGTCCGTTCATGGACTGCACGACCATCTCACACAGACGCTTGGAGGCGCCCATGACGTTGGTGGGGTTGACGGCCTTATCGGTGGAAATCAGAATGAACAGGCCGGTGCCGAAGTCCCCGGCGGCCTTGGCCACATGGTAGGTGCCGAAGACGTTGTTTTTGATGGACTCGGCCGGGCTGTCCTCCATCAGCGGCACGTGCTTGTGCGCCGCAGCGTGGCAGACCAGCGCCGGTCGATAGCGCCGGAAGAGATCGCGTACGCGGCGCTCATCCCGCACCGAGCCGATCAGCACCACCAGATCCAGCGTGGGGTACTTGCGCTTGAGCTCCATCTGAATATCGTAGGCGTTGTTTTCGTAGATGTCGAAGATGATCAGCCGACCGGGTTCCATGGCGGCCAGCTGACGGCAGAGCTCACTGCCGATGGAGCCGCCGCCGCCCGTGACCAGCACGGTCTGGCCGCGCACCTTTTCAGCGATGGCGCTGTTGTCGGTGCTGACCTGCGTACGGCCCAGCAGGTCCTCGATGCTGACAGAGCGTACCTGCTGGAGCGTGACCTCCCCGTCGGCCAGCTGGCTGAGCGTGGGCAGGGTCTTCAGCGTCACGCCGCAGGCCGAACAGATCTCCAGAATGTCGTTGCGCACAGACAGCGGCGCCGACGGAATGCAGAAGATGACCTCCTCGGCGCTGTACTTCCGAATCGCGTCGGGGATGGCCTCGCGCCCGCCGACGACCTTGACGCCGCGGATGCGGGTGCCGAGCTTGCCGGGATCGTCGTCAATGAGGCAGACAGCTTTGTTGCGGGAGCGGGGATTCTCGTCAAACTCGCGCAGCGCCATGGCGCCCGCTGTGCCGGCGCCGATGACCATGGTGCGCTTTTTGTCCACGTGACTGCCGGCACTGCGGATATCCTGACTGGCATGGCGGTACACAAAGCGGGAAAAAGCCACGCAGACAAACAGAAGCATGGCGAAAATGATCGGAAAGCTGCGGGGCAGACGATACTTGAGGATGAGGGCAAGGGTGTAATAGACAGCGGCAGAACAAACGCAGGCATAGCCGATGCTCAGCATTTCCTTTTCCCCGGCATACTCCCAACGGCTGCTGTAGAGATTGAAAACCTTGAACACCAGCAGCGCCGCAAGCGTACCGGGTACAAGACAAACGCGCAGCGTTTTGGCAAAGCCGAGCGCCACGGCGTCCGCCCACGCAAATTCCACGCGCAGCAGCAGCGCCGCGTAGGCGGCCAGATTAAAAAGCAGAACGTCCGCCAGAATAAGCAGCGCGGTAGTCAGCCAATGCTTTCGACTGAGTCTTCCGGTCTTGTCCATGTTGCCTCCCAATGACCGCAAAAGAGGAATGCGGTCCCAGCTATCTGCACCCCGCCTTGGCGAGGAGGGTAAAAAGTAAACAAAAAAGCGGCGAATCTCCGCGTATCGATCATCATTATAGCAAACCCCGTCTTGAATTGCAACAAGAAGAAAGGACCGCCCGGGGACAAGGATTTTCCGTTTTTCGGAAAAAATGAAAAAAGCACTTGCTTTTTTAAAAAGCTTGTGCTAATATAATCAGGCGCAAGAGATCCGGGTGTAGCGCAGTTGGTAGCGTGCTTGAATGGGGTTCAAGAGGCCGGAAGTTCGAATCTTCTCACTCGGACCAAGGGTGAGTCCTTACAGGACTCACCCTTTTCTTTTTGCTTATTGAATCTGAATAATAACAAGGTGTGCCGAAACCGGGCGTGTTCCTCCCGCCAACGGCGTGATGGTTAGCGCAGCCGCGTTGCCAGCAGGATTGCGGACTGTCAAGATGGAATTGACGGTCGTAGTTTCTACAATCGCCATGCCTACGATCTGAGAGGCACCTGTTGCTCGGCCTACCACTGTATATGCCAAATCAGCGCCGTTGAGTGTCAGCAGCAGCTGGCCTGCCTGGTCAACACTGACCTCGAACAAGACTTGATAGGCCCCAATTTGCGTAAGGTTAAAAGAACTGCTTCCGGTTCGAGCAATACCCGCACCGCTGTTAGGACCGTCCTGTGGAAAACTGACATCGGTGCCAGGAGCAACCGTTGCCGCATTATCAGGCGGCATTAATGCGTAAAAATCGGCATAGTTCAGCACACCGCCTGCAGGACCCTGTGGTCCGGCAG
>JAFTGE010000008.1 GCA_017458085.1 Oscillospiraceae bacterium | reverse complement strand
GGTTACCTTCTTGCCGGAAACGGTGACGTCGCTTGCGCTCTTGACCGGCAGGGAGCCGGTGACCTCCGCACCGTCGACCCAGGCTTTCTTCCCGCTGCGGATATCCCCCGCGGCGGCGTCGCCGCTGCCGGTGTCGACGAACACGGCGCTTCCGCTGCCGGTGGCAAACGGGATCTCCACCCGCGGCACACTCTCATAGGTTACGCCGTTGATCTTTACATTCTGTGCCATTGCTTTTTCTTCTCCTTTTCAGCTGACTGTCAGAGCCGCACCGTTCCAGCCGATGCGCCCGTAATTTGAGGGGATGGGTTTGACCTCGATGTTCTCCGCCACGATCAGACCCGCGGTCAGGAGCACCTGCGTCTCCTCGGTTGGTGTCACCGCCAACGGCCCGTCGTAGACCGCAGCCGTGTTTCCCTGCCGGAAGCTGACGCGAAGCTCCCCGTCCTCCTTCTGAAACTGCGCGTGCATCCTATCCCCTCTCTCTGTGCAGCACGTCAACCACGTCGATCTCCTCGACCTCGCTGAAGTCCACACGTTCGCCGTTATAGCCCACCACCTGAGCATAGGCCGGCTTATACGGGCTGAACGCTGCCGTCTCGTTTCCCGTCAGGGTAACAAGCGCATCGTAGACCGTTTTCCCCCGGTCATCCGTGTGGCTGGAAAAAAGCAGATCCTTCTCGTCCTTCTCAAGCACGAGCCGTCCCCCCTGCTTGAACGTCAGCCGGAGCCGGGTAAAGCTCGCGGGATCGACATCAAAGGAGATGCGTTGGGTAAAGGCGGCATGTCTTCTGAACTGGATCATTACTTTCTCACCGCCTTGATCTGAACCGGCGCCGCGACAGCGGTCTTCTCCGTTGCGTACACGGTCAGGCTGTCCCGTCCCGCTGTCATCCGATAGAAGCAGCCAAACGCCTCTATCTCTTGCTCCGCTGTCTCAAAGCTCTCCGAGGGCAGCAGCCCCACAAAGGGTCTGTCCTCCTCCAGCAGTCCGGGGACGGAGACAGTCTGCGTAAAGGGCGCGGACTCTCCCTGCCAGGCGGTGCCGATGATGGCCGTGTAATTCCTGCTGACTGCGTTTGCCGCCAGCTTGTCCGCCGTGACCGCGCCGTTTTCCAGATTGCCCGTCTTGACCACGATGGGGTCCGCCCCATCGGGCAGGTGCCGTGCGTTGTGGTAGGGGATCGCCGCCAGTGCCGCGTAAAATGTCGCCTCGGTGCCGGTATAGCCGGCCTCCGCCGCGGCTTCATAGGCGCTCGGCCCGGCAGGCCCGGCATCACCGTCCCGTCCCGCCGGGCCGGTGATGTTCCGCGGCACGGGGTTTTCAAGGCCGCCGTCGTTTACCCAGCTGAGGTTGCCGTTTGCGTCGACGCTCGGTGTGAAGGTCGCGCCGGTTTCGCCCCGGTCTCCCCTGACCCCCTGGATTGAGCCGTTGTTGATCCAGCGGGCATTGACCTCGTCCCAGACATAGATGTCATAGGGCGCCGCGGTCCCTACGCCGCAGGCCGTCCCCGTCTCCGGCTCCGGCATTGCCGCCGTGAGATCGGCAAAGGTGTCGTAATAGCCGGCGATCACAAAGCTCTTGCCGTCCGCGCCGTCAAAGTCTCCCCGGTCCGCGGCGGCCTTGAGCTCCTGTGCCAGGCGCAGCGCCGTCGCCGCCTTGCTGTCCACCTGCTCGGCCACGCTCAGCGGCATCGCGTGCAGCGGCGCGTCGATCAGGCCGGACGCCTTGACCGTGATGATCAGCGGCACAGTGGTCAGCCTGGCTTCCTCTCCCACGCCGGTCAGGTAGACCTCCCACTCACCGACGGTGAGATTGAGTCCCATGTCCGCGGTGATCTCGTTATTTTCATTCAGCGCCAGATCGTAGACGGTCTCTCCCTGCCGGAAGTGCAGCCATCGGGTATACCCCTCCCAGCTGTCGTCCGTGAAGCTGACGCGCGCCGTCAGATAGTGCAGCGTGTCCGCCGCGATCACCGGGGAGAACAGCTTGAGGTTCTGCCCGGCAACGTAAAATTCCATCATGTGTGTTCCTCCTCGTTGAGCTGCTGCGCCAGACGGATCAGGTAATCCCGCAGCTGCTGGAGCTGCTGCTCCGTGCTGCCCTGCAAAATGGGCGGCAGTTCGATCATCCCACGTCACTTCCTATCGTGAGGATTCGCGCAATGGAGTACAGGCGCACCTCGCCCTTTCCCCTGAGCTTCATCCGGAGATGGTCGCAGCGCCGCGGTCGGATGGGCAGCGTCACGGTGCGCGTGCCCCTCATCTTGATCCGCCCCTGCCTGACCCATTCGCCGCTGGAGTCGTACATCAGGTACACGTCGATCTCGGCGCCCTCCTCCATGTACAGCCGCAGGTTGAACCGGGAGACATACTTCCGATCCGGGTACTGGTAATACAGCATCCCCGTCTCCGCCTCCCAGGAGACATAAGGCTCCCGCTCTCCCTCGCTGCCCAGCAGCGTCCAGAGCGCGCCGTCGGCAATGCAGTACAGCTCATTGCCCAGCCGCGCAAATTCCGTCGCCGGCAGATCGTCCTCCCGCATCCACAGCCCCCGCCGCAGATCGTAGACGAACAGATGCCGATCTCCCGCGCTGTCGGCCATAGCGATGTAATAGCGGTCTCCCACCGCTCCGGCCGTGGCCTCGCTGTACTTTTCCTCTCCCAGCGCCTGGGAGATCCCGGTCGGGAAGCTGCCCTGGTAGGCGCAGATGTCGGTCCGGGATTTATACAGCAGCGTCTCATTGACCACCTGCAGGCTCCCGGCGCAGCCGGTCTGAACGCCCCGGCACACCGTCTCGGTAATCTGATGTGCGCCGACAGCGGACACCACCACCCGATGGATACGGTTTTCCTTGAAGAACATCGGGTAGCCCAGATAGTTGACCGCGCCGGTCCACGGACCGTCGGAGCCGACGGAGGCCGTCCAGCTGTCGGTGGACAGGCCCATATACTGCCGCCAGTTTTTAAAGTCTCCCAGCGCGCAGCAGTAAATCTCATTCAGATTCTGCCCGTCGGCCACACCATACTTGCAGCCCCATAAACGGTTCTGCGCCTCGACCACGTAATCCAGATCCGGAACCCTCCGCTCGATCTTGACATAGCCCTCCGTCTGTTGCATGGCCTCATCCAGCAGTCCGACCACCACGATGTAATCGCGCACGCCGTCGCCGCCGCCGACCTCGTACAGAACCTTCTCGCCGTTGCAGGCCTCCGCCGCCGCGCCGGAGATGGTCACGCCGTCGTAGCGGCTGAACAGTCCCGGCAGCTCTCCCTCGGAGACGAAGATGAGCTTGGTGTAAACCGTCGGGATTTCCACCCACTCCACCTGTACCGCGGACCAGCTTTTCATCACGTGCACGCCCTGGGCCGTGTCGATCCAGAGCTGACCGTTCACCGGGCTTTCCGGCTCGCTTGCGGAGACGCTCGGCTTCTGGTATTCGCTGCCGTCGGCGCGGCAGAGGCGGTACTGCACCGCGCCTGCGGAGCTATACCGTGCCTCCATGCTGCCGTAGTCGTCAGGGTCGGCTGTGTTGTAATACTGCTTATCCGGGAAAATGACGATGTACGCGCCCATACTCACCAGCTGCTTTTTCCCGGCGGCCAGTCCTGTCAGGGCCGTGGCCGTGCCGCCGTAGTAGAGCGTCCCATCCTCGACCCAGGCCAGCTTCTCCTTCCCCAGCAGACCGCCGGGCGCGGCCAGGGCCTTGACCCTGCCGCGCCTGGGCCGGTTTGCCATCAGGGGATAACGGTCCGTGGTGAGATTTTCGGTGTGGAAAAACGCGCCGTCCGCGATCTTGAGATTGTGGTCATATCCCAGAAAGGTGTCGGTCACCTCGCGCTCTGTGTATTCATAATCCAGCTGCGGTAATAGTGCCATGGCGTCCTCCTAGAAAACGAAATGTGAACCTGCGCGGACCGGCATATGGTTCCTGTTGTACCAGTTTGTCCACTCCTGATAGGCGCTGTTGAACATGGTCATGCGCTTGTTGTAGCGCTGGGTCTCGCTGTTCTCCGCCGCGATCATCGCCTGCAGGTAATAATAGTAGATATCCTCGCCGAAAGGCTCACCGACGATCAGCTGCTCCTCTCCGGTGACATACTCTCCCGGCCAGGCGATGAAAGCGTCGGCATGGGTCTTGATCACCTCGCGGTAGATCTTGCCGTCGAGCGTTGCCAGCCAGTGCAGCTTCTGCTCCGGGCTGTAGTCGTTCGGCTCCAGCAGATCCACTCGCTCAATGATGTCCATTGCCTTCATGGCTCAGTTCCCGCTGTTTTTCATGCTGTCCATGCTCTCGAAGAAGCGGTCGCTGGCCAGCTCGCTGCGTTTGATCTCCGCGGCGACGGTTTCCGGCACCATGGACTTCTTGCCTCTGGGCAGCAGGAAGTTCACGCCGTTGATGCCCACGAACAGGTTGGGATCGGCCCGGTCGGAGCCGCGGGGCACAAAGACCTCTACACGTTTTTCACTCATGTCCCTGCCTCCTTTCAATTGGCCGCGTCCGTCAGGCTGAAGGAGCTGGTGGACATGATCCGCAGCAGACGCTCGGGGTAGAGAATGGTGGCGCCATTGGTCTCAAATTTATAACCAATGGTGCTGAACTGGTTCAGCGGGCCGCCGATCTCGCCCTTGTCGTGGATGATCATTTCCAGGGCTCCGCCCTCCGGATCGATAATGCCATAGGAGTCCTTGCCGAAGACGTAGGTGGCGTACTTGGCGAAGCTATCGCCCTCGCCCTTGATGACCGGGGCGAAGACATTCTCCACAAAGCGCACGCCGTGCAACTCACCGATCTCGCCGTTGAACAGCTCCTCGGGGGAGGCGTACTTGTGCGCCTCGATCCAGGCCTCGTCCTGGCGCAGATCGTGGGCCACCGAGGGATGGATCACGGCGTAATAGCGGCCGTTGATACGGGGCACGCGGTTTTTCTTCATGATGGTCACGGCCTCGTTGATGGCCTCGGCGCTGATGTGGCAGTGCTCTGCGGCGCTCTCGACCATCTCGCTCTCCTGGGCGACCTTGGTGCGCGAGCCGTCGGAGACCTTGACCTTGTCGCAGTAGAGGACATTGGTGTTGGTCAGCAGCGCGTCGCGGATCAGGGCCTCCTGGGTCTCGGCGGCGGAGGCGCCCATCTCCTCGGTCGCGCCGAGGATCACATCGTCGTAGGCGCGCAGCTCCAGCTTGTCGGTGATAGCGGTGTAGGTGCCGTACTGATCCACCGTGCCGGTCACTGCGGTGACGCCGAACTTCTGCCCGGTGGGGATGACGCCCTCGGTGAGCTTGGCGGCGCGGTCAAAGGTGTTCCACTTGCGCCATTCCACGCTGCCGTGGTGGTTGGCAGGCAGCGGCTGGCGCTTGGCAAACTGCGCATAAAACAGCTCCGTGCGCGCATTCTCCAGCAGCTCGGTATCGTAGAAGGCCTTCAGCTCCGGCGACAGGCTGTGGCTGTCGTCGAAGGCGGCGGTTTCACCGGTGGCGGCATTGACGAAGCCGCCGGTAGCGTTGACGAGGCTGCCCGCCTCGGCAAAGAACTGCAAATCAAAAGTCTTGTTCATTTCATTTTCCTTTCCTTTGTTTTCTTGGCTTCCCTGGGGAGGAAGCCGGCGCGCGGCGGTGAGGAGCCTCCCCGCTCATTCCCCGATGCCGAGCTTTCTCCCCTGGGCCTTGGCCTCAAGGATGCGTTTTTTCAGTGCCTCCCGCTCCTCGCGGGACATACTTCTGGCATCGCGGGCAAAGCCCGTGCCGGGCTGGCCGGCGCGGATCTCCCGGGGCCGTCGCTCCTGGATGCGCATACTGCGGCTGAGCGCGGCGAGACTCTCCTCCGCCGCGGCCTTGCCGATTGCGCCCCGGTGCAGCGCGTAGTAGGCGTCCTCCAGGCCGACGCCGCTGTGGGGCGCGGTCAGGCGCAGGAAGACGGGGTTTTCCATCTCCCGCTCCAGGTCGAACTCCGGCAGCCGCTCGCGCAGGCTCTCGCTCTCCTGCCACAGCGCCGCCAGATGCTCCCGCACGCGCTGCTCCGACAGCGTGCTTCTCTCCCGGCTTCGGTAGATTTCCCGGCACAGCGCTTCGCTGTCCGCCGTATCCACGCCGAAGACCTCTCCCAGCGCCTGCAAAACCGGCTCCAGGCTTGCAAGCCTGTCCTCGGCCTCATGCCTGCCGCGCAGCCGGCGCTGCACGATGTCCTGCACCGCCGCGTCATAGCGGCTTTTGTATTCGGGGTCGGCCAAAATTTCCTCCCAGCTGGGACGGGTAGCGGCCGCCTCCCCCTCTGTCTGCCCGGCGTCGGCAGCCGTTACGCCCGATTCCAGAGGCTCCGCCTCTTCGCCTGTGATCTGCTCCTGCTTTTCCGTTTCCATGGTTTTGCCTCCGTCTGTTCACCTTTATTGATTAAAATCCCCTCCGCGGCGGGGCATAAAGGGCGTCACTGTACTCGATCGGTAAAGCCGCTTCTGCGGGTTTTGCTGGTCTTGCTGGTCTTGCTTGCGCCTCTCGCATTACCGGCCAGCAGCATTTTCTCCTTGCTGGTCGTAGTGTCTTCCTTCCCGCTCTTTTTCGCGGAGGACGAACCGCCCCAATAAGCGCCGCCTCCGCCGGAGGAGCCGCCGCCTGTCGGCAGCAGCTTGTTGGCCCGCAGGTATTCATAGCGCAGCGCCTCCGCCTGTTCCTGGCTCATCCCGGCCGCCTCCAGCTCCTCGCTGCTCGGCTGATAGCCGCTCTTGAAGATGATGTCGATCAGGCTCTGGTAGCTCTGCCACCTTCGGTTGTAGCTCTCCTTCTCCAGACTGATGGCCGCATTCTGCTTGTCCTTGGCCCGTCCGTATTCCTTGTCGGCCAGCTTTGCTGCCGTGTCCAGCTGTCCGGCGAGTCTGTCGCCCTCCGCCGCATACCGGTCATAGGCCGCCGTATACAGCTCGGGCATCAGGGCGCTGAGCTTCTGCAAATAGGCGTCGTACTGCTGCTGTCCCACGGCCTGTCCGTAGCTGGAGCCGTAGCCGCCTGTCAGACTTGCGGCCTGTCCCATGGTGTCGCGCATGGCCATGCGCCCGTCGCTGACATAGCGGTCCCGGTACATGTTGTACAGCGGGTCGCTGTTTACATCGTACCGAAACTCCTTTCGGTTGGTGATCTGCTCATAGAGCCGGTTGATTTCCCCGTCATAGCTGGACGTGAAATCCGGCAGCGCATCCTGCACCTGGCGCAGCGCCTGCATGGTTGCGCCGTAGGCGTCTGTCTGTTCCTTTTCTATCTCGTTTGTGCTCATGCAATCCTCCTATTGAATCTGCACGCAGTCGGGCCGCTCCTCTGCCAGCAGGGTCAGTCCCGCAAAAATCGTCTCGAAGCTCTCGCGGCAGCTTCTCTCCCAGCTGTCGCCGGGTCGGCAGCGGATCAAAAATCGTCCCGGCCCGCGGCTGATGGTCGGCAGCATCTGCTCCGCCTGATCCAGCATCCGTCTCTCCAGTGTCAGCATCAGCATGCTCAGCGCCGCGCAGACCGGATCTTTTCCCTTCTCGTCTGCCCCGGCGTGTCCCTCCATGCGCAGCGTCAGCTCCCGCCGGTCATACCGCACCGTGGTCATCGTCCGCCTCCCGGCTGGGCCACGCTCCCGGTTTTGGCCCGCACGCGTTCAAGCCTTGTCGTCTCCCCGGCGGTGCGGGCCTTGACCCGCGCGTGTGCGGCCACGCTCTTGTCTCCCGTGATTCCCGCCATCAGTGCCTCGGCGCGTTCGGGCTCGTACTTTTGGGTCAGGGCCAGCGCGTACTGCTGGAACATGGCAAGCTCCCGCTGCATGGTTCCGTTGTAGGCCAGCTGCTGCATCAGCTCGTCCTTGCCCTCAAACTCCATCATGCTCATGCAGGCCAGTGCCTGATCCGCCTGTCCCGGCGCGAAGAAGCCCATCTGATAAAACTGCAGTGCCAGCTCGTTCTGGGTCAGTCTTGTGTAGGAGCTGCTTTTCTGCGGAATCACCCGGATGTCAAATACCGGCTGGCGCAGTCCGAGATCGACATCTCCGATCATCCCCAGCGGCTGGGGCTGTAAGCCGCGGTTGTCGTAGCTTACAAACTGCTCGATGCCCAGCCTTCCCGTGATCCGAAACTGCCGCGGCAGATCGTAAAACTGCCGGATCAGCTCGATGCAGAGCCCGACGATCCTGGCGTAGACGCGGTAGCTTGCGCGGGTGGCGTCGCGGCTGCCCTTGCCGCTGGCCTCCTGCAGCGCTGCGATGGCCGAGGCCGCCGTCACCCCGGCATTGACCAGTCCCGTGGATGTCTCGGTATTGCCGGAGGTCTCGCGCAGCTCGTTGATCAGGCTGCGGCGCATTTCCAGATAGTTGCCGCTCAGCGGTCGGTAATCCACCGTGCGCAGGCTGTCCTCGCCCAGGTTGCCGCTGACGTGTACGATGGGGTTGGAGAGGTTCAAAAACTCCTCCTCGTTGACGGCGCCGTCGGCCCGCTGGAAGTAGCGCGGCATTGAGCCGACCATCGTGTTTTTCAGGAAGGCGGTCTGCATCAGATCGATCTGGGTCTGGCTGTTGCGGCACAGATCGATGAATCCGTACCCGCAGGGGCTTCCCTCCACGGGAAACAGGCTGTCGAACACGAAGGGGTATTGCCCATGGTCATAAATCCCCGCGCTGCCGGGGACGGCTTCCCCTTCCATTGCGCGCGCAGCGGCCTCGTTCTCGGTGGCATACAGCACGGTGTTGCCCGCGTATTTGCAGTAGTGCAGCACCGTCGTCATGCCCTCGCGTTTTTTATAGTAGACGTCGATGACCGTGGTCTTTCCCTCGGTGGACACCGCGTCGTCGTATACAAAGCGCGTCGCGGCAAAGCCGGGGTTCTTCAGGCTTCCCTTCAGCTGGGGGTACTGCTCTGTCAGGCTGTCGTTGTCCTCCATCGTCGTGTGGAAGAAATAGCGGCTGTCCTGGATATCCTGCACGCCCGGCTCCCAGAACACATTGAGCAGATCGACCCGCTCGATGGAGATGTCCCCCAGGCCGTCGGCCTTTTCCGGGTCCCAGCAGATCTTGTACACGCCCGTTCCCGTCTTGAGCTTCTGCCACATGCATTCGGAGTAAACCCGCTCAAACTCGTTGTGCTCCAAAATCACCGGAATGATCTTGGACAGGATGCTTGCCTCCGGCCGATCGTCCGGTTCCCGGGGCAGGATATTGGGCTCGGGGAAGGCGTCCATGGCGTCGGCGTGCTTGGACACAATCACATTGTGCAGCCAGCCGGACACGGCCTGGAAGCCTCCGATCCCCTCCGTGCTCTTGCGCTCCTCGGCGGTATTGCGCAGCTTCCACCAGTTTTCCGCCGCCACGGTGCGGCGTTCCACGCTGGCCTTCCCGGCCTTGTATTTGTGTAAAACTCTCGTAAATTCTGCCAGCCGTCTCTCATCCACCGGCAGCGCTGTCACCTGATCCATAAGCTTTTCCATTCCCTTTCCTTATTTGTAAACATCCCCACCGTCTCTCCGTAGGGGCAGCGTCCTTAACGCCCCGCAGCATTTCCTCACCGCTTGAGCGGATCGTTGAAGAAGCTCTTTTCCTCCGTCGGCCTGAGCGGTGTGATGGGCCGCGACATGCAGAGGTATCGCCATTCGTCGGCCACGTGATCCTCGCGCTCGCTGTCGAGGTCCTCCGGGATTGTCCGGTGGTACTGCATTTCCGGGATGGTGCGGATGAAGGCATCGCAGCCCTCGAACACATACATGCGGCTGTAGCCCTCGTTGTCAAACTGCAGCCGGTAGTGGCACTGCATCCAGCCGGGGATGCGGTTGTTGTCACCGGGCACGAAATACAGCCCGTACCGTGCCGCGGTTTCCGCGATGCTCTCGCCGCGGCTCGAGTCCCAGATAGCGGGATCGGCCACACCGTCGATCCGTTTTCCCCGCAGCCAGGGGTGCTCCCGCTCGATGCGCGCGATCTCCCGAAACTGCTGATCCGGCGTCCAGCGCACGCCCTCGTTTGGCGTGCCTGTGCAGCCGTACAGCTCCAGGATTCGGTAGATCACCCCGTCGTAATCCACCGCCCACCACGCGCAGGAGAAGGGCTTGCCGTAGCCGAAGTCGTAGCTTCGCACGATGCTCCAGCCGCGCCTTGCGCCTGCCGTCAGATCCAGCGGCGCGATCACATGGCACCAGCGTCCCTGCGCCTTGAGCTCCTCCTCTGACAGCTCGCATCCGTGTTCGCGGGCCTGCCGCAGATCGGGCTCTGTCCGGAAATCCTCGAAAAACTGTCCCTCGAACTGATCCCAGCTGCCGTAGAGCCAGGCGTCGCGCAGCTTGGGCGGCAGTGCCTCCAGCCGTTTGATGTAGTCGGGGTCGCTTTTCATCAGGGCGTGGTTGTCCATGATCAGCGCCTGGATGAAGCTGTGCTCCTCCGGCTCCTCTCCGGCCTTGAAGCGCCGGTCGATGAACAGGCGCTTGACCCAGCCGTGGCCCTCGCCGCCGGGGTTGCAGGTGTAGTAGATCCGCTTGGGGAAGTCGTTGACGCCGCGCACGCAGGCCCGCAGCTTCTCCATGTTCTCCTCGCTCTGCTGCGTGGCCTCATCTACGAACAGCACGTCCACCTCGGTACCCTGAAAGCGCAGCGCATCCCGGTCGTTGTCGAGATAGCGGAACAAAATCCTGCTGCCGTTGGGAAAGACGATGTGCTTTTTTCCATCGTGATAGTCGGCGAGCTTTTCCTCGCCCTCCGCGTAGCAGCCCAGCATCTGGCACAGCGGCAGGATGTGGTTTTCCTGCAATTCGGGATAGGTTTTTCGTACGATCATCACCTTGATGCCCGCGTAGCGCAGGCACAGCAGCACCGCCTTGACCCGCACCGCCCAGCTTTTCCCGCCGCCGCGGGCGCCGCCGTAGCCCACGTACTTGTGCTCATCGCGCAGAAACAGCTTCTGCTTCTCGCTCGGCGGCGGCAGCTTCAGCTCCGCGCTCATCGGCTCAACTCCTCCGTCTCTCCCATAAAGCGCACGGTCAGCGGCCCGGCGGCAGTCGGCGTGTCCTTTTGCCCCTCGCTCTGCCATTCGCGCAGCTCCTTGAGCGCCCCGGTCACCGCCTTGAGGTCTTTCACGTCCAGGCTCCCGCTCTCATCCAGCGTCTGCTCGATCCGTCCCAGCAGCTTGTCTGCCACGCGGTTCATGGCCGCCGTCCTCGTCTGGTCGAGAAAGGCCGTGCGCTTGCCCGGCCAGTCCTCCCGAACGCTCCGGGACCGCACCGCGCAGTAGGCCACGCCGAAGGCGTCTGCGACAGCCCGCTCGTCCATGCCCCGCTCGATGTAGGCGGCGCTGATCTCGCGCCAGTCGCGCAGCTTATTCGTCGGCATAGCGGTTCTGGTAGATGCAGCCGTACACCGGGCAGCGGGTAAAATCTCCCGCGCAGTTGATCCCCATGTATTTGTCCTGCATGCGCGTCGTCCGAAACCGGCTGACCAGCTCAACGCCTTCCTCATGTCCCTCGCAGGTGATGCTGCGCGCTGTTCCATCGTGTGAAATATAGAAGGGGCAGCGCACATCCGCCTCTGTCCATTGCAGCTTTCTACTGCTCCCCATCGTCGTCCTCCTCTTCTCTGATATCTGCGTTTCCGCACAACCATGGCGGGTATCCGCTCCGTTCCATGCAGCGGATAATCGGATCATCCGGAACTTGAATCATGGAGCCCTCCTTCATTCCTTGCGCACGCCGTCTCCCCCGCGCTCCATCTCCGCCCCGCCTGTCCTTGCGAGGGCCGCCGCGCGGCCCGTGGCGTTCACCCTGCGGGTGCGATCCGTCTCTCCCGGCATCTCATATAATCTCATAAAAATGAGATTTCACCTCTTGACAGCCCTTAAAAACTGCCGTAATATAAGGTTACTTCGTGAAATTTGACTCGCATATTTTTGAGATCGCTTTGGAGTATATCTTATTTTTTTAAGATTATCTAGGTTTTGCTCGCACTTTTTTCAGATTCGGTAACTTGCACAAGGAGAGGGTGATCGATTTGTTCAATTATGAGAAATTTGAAGCACTCCGTGTGTCCCGCGGCATTACCAAGACCTTCATCGCCCAATCGATCGGCCGCGCCGCCACCGTCTGTCAGGACTGGAAGCAGCAGAAATCCCAGCCCAGTGACGAGCAGCTGGCCGTTGTCGCCCGCATTCTCGGCACCACGCCGGCCTATCTCCGGGACGAGACGGAGGACCCCGACCCTGCCGGTGCCGGGGAACTGGCTGAGCTGCTGACCGTGCTGCGGGAGCGCGAGGATATGCGCATGCTCTTCAAGCTTGCCCAGGATGCCACGCCCGAGGATGTGCGCCAGGCGGTGAAGATCATCGAGGCCCTGCGCCGCCATGACTGATTATTATGTCCGGCAGATTGCCCTGCCTGTGAAGGTGGAGGGCGTCACCCTGCCCAATGATGACGGCAGCTTTGATATCTATATCAACTCCCGTCTCTCCCCGGCCCGCCAGCAGGAGACGCTGGAGCACGAGCTGCGGCATATCCGGCGGGACCACTTCTATCTGGACATGCCGGTTGAGCGTATGGAGCGCCAGGCCGATGGGGAGGCGCTGAATCTCGTTCTCCATCCGCCTGCCGGTGTTGTTCCCTGTTTCAGCTCTGAGGAGGCCATGTCCCGCTGGTTTACCGCTCTCTGCCGCCAGCTCCGTCTGGATTTCCCCGGCCTGTAAAGGGACGCGGCCCATCTGTGATCGCGCCCGATCCCTTTGGACGACCCATTTTCCCATTTTTATAAAGGAAGTGTTCATATGCTCTACGCCAGCACGCGCGGCGGCTCCCCCGCCGTATCCTCTGCCCAGGCCATTGTCGAGGGTCTTGCGCCCGACGGCGGCCTGTACACCATGAATCCGGCCGATCTGCCGAAGCTTGATTTAAGCGCTCTGCTCGATCTTGCATATCCCGCTCTCGCGGCGAAGGTGCTCGCCGCCCTGCTGCCGGACTTTTCCGAGCCGGAGGCCAAAGCATTGGTCGAGAAGGCGTATCAGGATAAATTCTCCACGCCCCTCATCACACCCCTGACCGACACGGGCAGCGACCTGTTCCTGGAGCTGTACCACGGTCCCACGTCCGCCTTTAAGGATGTGGCGCTGTGCCTGCTGCCCTGGCTGATGACCGCTTCCGCGGCCAAGCTCGGCAATCGGGAGGATATCCTCATCCTCACCGCCACCAGCGGCGACACCGGCAAGGCCGCTTTGGAGGGCTTCCGGGATGTGGACGGCATTCGCATTCTCGTCTTCTACCCCCGCGACGGGGTCAGCGCCGTACAGCGCGCCCAGATGGTCACCCAGGCCGGTCGCAACGTGAAGGTCTGCGCCGTAGAGGGCAACTTTGACGACGCCCAGTCCGGCGTCAAGCAGATCTTTGAAACCGTGCACGACGGTCTTTCTTCTGCCAACTCCATCAACATCGGCCGTCTGGTGCCGCAGGTGGTGTATTACTTTGCCGCCTACGCCGCCGCCGTCCGTTCCGGGCGTATCGCCGCCGGGGAGCCGCTCAATTTCTGTGTTCCCACCGGCAACTTTGGCGACATTCTGGCCGGGTATCTGGCCGGTGAGCTGGGCCTGCCCGTCGGCAAGCTGATCTGCGCCTCCAACGCCAACGACGTCCTCACCGACTTCATCCGTACCGGTCGCTATGACCGCCGCCGTCCCTTCCATAAGACGCTCTCCCCCTCCATGGACATCCTCATTTCCAGTAACCTGGAGCGCCTTCTGTATCTTCTGAGCGAGGGGGACAGTGCTCTGGTCGCCTCGCTTATGGCCCAGCTCAAGCAGGACGGCTGGTATCAGGTGCCGGACGCGCTGCTGGAAAAGATCCAGTCCCGCTTTGAGGCGTTTTGCTGTGACGATGCCGCTACCGTGGCCGCCATCAGACAGGTCTGGAACGAGCAGCACTATCTCATCGACACCCACACCGCCGTCGGTTGGCAGGCGGTTGAGGCCTTCGGCCGTGATAAGGGCCCCACGGTGATTCTCTCCACCGCCTCGCCCTATAAGTTCCCCGGCGCGGTCTGCGCGGCCCTGGGCCTGGCCTGCGACGGCGATGAGTTTGCGGGCATGGAGGCCATCGAGCGCTCGACCGGCGTTGCCATGCCATCCAACCTCCGCGGCCTGCGGGACCGTGCCGTCCTGCACACCGACTGTGTTGCCCCTGCGGACATGACCGCCTACGTTCTTGAAAAGAAGGCGGAACCCACCTGGAACCTGTAAACGGAGAGGGCCGTCTCAAAACGCCCGGATCTCCCATTGCGAGGGTCGCTTGCGACCCTCGCAATCTGTTTTCCCCGTTAAACCGGATTCGCCGTGGTGAAAACAGGAACCCGGTATGCAAGCCAGTATAAAAAAAGCGTAAAAAATGTTTACCGATTTAGGAAACCGGTTGACAAAGATGTGCCGATATGCTAACATGCTTTTCGGACGAAACGTCCATATGGAGGCCGCCGTGGATCATTCGCAGGACGAAAAACTGACAATCAACAAAGTTGCCGAGCTCTGCGGCGTATCCAAGACGACGATCTCGCGCTACCTTAACGGGAAATACGATAACATGTCCGCTGCCACAAAGGAGCGCATCGGCGCTGTGATCGCGGGCCTGGATTATCACCCCAACCGCTCCGCCCAGCGGCTCAAGGCGCAGAAGGCCATGCTCATCGGCTGCGTCATCGCCGACGTCAGCAGCATCTTCTCCGCCATCATGCTCAAGGGCATCGTCAGCGCCTGTGAGCAGGCGGGCTATCAGGTGCTGTTTTCCGACAGCCGGGAGGACCCGGCGCGCGAACGCCGCGCCATTCAGGACTTTCTGGATAACCGGGTGGACGGACTGATTGTCAACACTACCGGCGGCAACGACGCGCTGCTGGAGGAACTGAAAACCCGGCTGCCTGTCGTTCTGGTCGACCGTCTCACCGCTTCGCGTGAGCTGGACGACGTCTCCTCTCCGAACTTCGACACCGCCCATAACACCACGCAGCTTCTGCTCGGCATGGGCTATGAGCGCGTCGCCTTTATTTCCGAGGAGCCGCGCGGCATCAGCCCCCGCGTCGACCGCCGCCGCGGTTATGCCGCCGCCGTAACGGAGCGTGAGCTGGAGCCGGAGTGCATCGAGCTCGATACTGCCCGGCCGGAGGACTGCGCCGGCGCCATCGCCCGATTTGTCGAGAAGTACCCCGGCCGCCGCCTGGCGCTGCTCAGCGCCAACGGCGTCACCGCTCTGCACGCGCTGATGGCACTGTCCACGCTGAATATCACCGTTGGCTATGACTTCGGCTTCTGCACCTTTGACGACTGGGCTTGGCTGCAGCTGACCCGCCCCGGCATCACCACCGTCCAGCTTGGCACGGAGGAAAAGGGCGAGGCCGCCGCCCGCCTGTTGATCGGCCGCATCAACGACGATCCCTCACTCGGTGACGAGGTACAGCATATCGTCATCCCCTCCCACGTGATCCTGCGCGGCTCTACGCTGAGCGAACCGGTCGGCTGAGCGCGGCGCTTGGTGGGCGTTCATTTGCGTCGGTTCCGTTTACCGGTTTCCGAAACCGTTGCCCCGCAAGTTGTTTGATTCGCCTGTTTCCGCTTGCGGCATCTGCGCAGGGTGCACAAAAAACCTGCCGTCTGTTTCCGAACCCCTTCGGAAACGCCTTATTTGTACTGTCCGGCGAAAAGCTTGACATAAATTTTTTAGGAGGTTTCAGAATGAAAACCACGAAAACGATCATTGCACTGTTCCTTGCTGTGGCTATGGTCTTCGCGCTGAGCGCCTGCGGCTCCAACAACGCCGCCGCTCCCGCCGCCACTGCCGCTCCCGCCGCTGCTGCCCCCGCCGCCCCCGCTTCCGCGGACACCACCGTTTTCAAGGTGGCCTTCAACCAGACTGCCACCAACCCCGAGGCCCAGACTCTGTACTGGATCAGCGACAAGCTGTATGAGGCCACCGAAGGCCGCTACGCCCTCGAGGTTTATCCCGACGCGCAGCTGGGCGACCAGGCTCAGACCCTCGAGCAGGTCGTCATGGGCACCCTGGACATGGCCCTGGTTGCCAACTCCATCGTTGAGACCTACGTTTCCGACTTCGCCATCCTCGGCACCCCCTATGTCTACGACAGCATCGAGCACCAGCAGAAGGTCTTCGAGTCCGGCAAGCTGAACGATCTCTATGCCGAGACCGAGGCGCAGGGCTTCAAGGTCCTGTCCAACTACTCCCTGGGCGCCCGTAACCTCTACACCAGCGAGAAGACCGGCCCCATCACCACCCCTGAGCAGGCCAAGGGCCTGAAGATCCGTGTTATGGGCTCCGACACCTGCATCAAGATGATGGGCGCCATGACCGGCGGCACCGACGGTATTGCCATGGCCCAGGGCGATGTGTACTCCGCCATCCAGACCGGTACTCTCGACGGCGCTGAGAACAACATCATCACCTACGTCGACCTGGTTCAGTACGAGGTTGCTCCCTACTACAACCTGACCGGCCACCTGATGATCCCCGATGAGCTGTGCATTGCCAACGACGTGTTCGCCAAGATGTCCGCTGAGGACCAGGCTGCCTTCCAGCAGATCTGCGACGAGTCCATCGGCTACATGTTCAACCTCTGCGCTGAGCTGCGCGCCGACTACGAGGCTCAGGCTGTTGAGCACGGCGTGACCATCTCCGAGGCTGACGTGCCCGCTTTCCAGGCCGCCTGCGCCGACCTCATTCAGGACGTTGCCGGCCGCAACGAGATGACCCAGTCCGTCTACGACATCATCCTCTCCTGCCGCTAATTCCAATACCGTATTTCTGACCATAAGGCCCACAGCACGCTGTGGGCCTTCTTTATGGCACGGCACCCGATATTCTGAGAAGAGAAGCAATTTGCCTAAGGAGGCTGCTCCGTGAAAGTCTTAGATAAGATTAAATATGTGATTGATAAGATCTTTGAGATCATCAGCACCCTGATCCTCGGGATCATGACCGTCCTGGTCGTCTACCAGGTCGTGACCCGTTATGTGTTCAACGCCCCCAGCGCTTACTCCGAGGTTCTCTCGCAGTACCTTTTCGTTTGGATGATTATGTTCGGCAGCGCTTACGTCTATGGCAGCCGTGAGCATCTGACGATTGATATTTTAAAGGATAAGTTCCCGCCCAGAATGAACATGATCGTGGAGATCTGCACCAATGTGCTGCTCTTTGCGTTTATCCTGGTTGTCTGTGTTTGGGGCGGCTATCTCTACACCATCAAGAGCGCGCCGCAAATCGACCCCCAGCTGAGCATCTCCAAGTCGATCCTCTACTGCTCTCTGCCCATCACCGGCGTGGTGACGCTGTTCTACGCGGTGTATAACAGCGTGCGCTCTGTTTTTAATTTCAAGCAGCATAAGCGCGATTACGGCGACGAGCTGTCCGGAACCGCATGATAGGAGGGTAACAGATATGACAACAACTGCATTGGCCGGCCTGGTCATGATCGTTTTGATCTTTGTCACTCTCGCATTCGGCTTCCCCATCGGCCTGTCGATCGGCATCGGCTCGGCCGCCGCGGTCTACATCATCATGCCCAACACCGGCGCGCTGATGGTCTCCGCGCAGAAAATGTTCCAGAGCGTTAACTCCTTCTCCCTGCTGGCCATTCCGTTTTTCGTGCTGGCCGGTAACCTGATGAACTCCGGCGGCATCGCGCGGCGTCTGGTCGGCTGCGCGCAGCTGGTGGCCCACCGGTTGCCCGGCTCCCTGGCCCAGACCAACATCGTGGCCAACATGCTCTTCGGCGCCATGTCCGGCTCCGGCGTGGCCGCGGCCGTCGCCATGGGCGGCATCCTCGGCCCCATGGAGAAGGAAGCGGGCTACTCCGATGAGTACATAGCCGTCTGCAACATCGCCTCCGGCCCGACCGGTATGATGATCCCGCCCAGCAACATCATGATCGTCTACTCCACCGTCGCCGGTTCTGTCTCCGTCGCCGCCCTGTTCATGGCCGGCTACCTCCCCGGTATCCTCTGGGGTCTGGCCTGCATGATCGTGGCCGGCGTCATGGCCAAGCGCCGCGGCTACGTCTCCACCGAGAGCTACAGCTTCAAGCACGTCATGAAAACCCTGTGGGACGGCATTCCCAGCCTGCTGATGATCGTCGTGGTCATCGGCGGTATCCTCGGCGGCATCTTCACCGCGACCGAGGGCTCCGCCATCGCCGTGGCCTACGCCCTGATCCTGAGCTTCATTTACCGCAATGTCCGCGTCAAGGATCTGCCCGGCATCATCTTCAGCTCCGTCAAGACCACCGCCGTTATCGAGTACCTGGTCTGCGTCTCCGGCATCATGGGCTACGTCATGTCCTACACCCACATCCCCCAGCTGGTCGCCAACGCGATCCTGGGCCTGACCACCAACAAGTATGTCATCCTGCTGATCATGAACCTGATCCTGCTGGTCGTCGGCTGCTTCATGGACCCGACCCCCGCGGTGCTGATCTTCACGCCCATCTTCCTGCCCATCGTGCAGACCTGGGGCATGAGCCCGGTTCACTTCGGCCTGATGATGGTCATGAACCTCTGCGTCGGCACGCTGACGCCCCCGGTCGGCGCCATCCTGTTTGCCGGCTGCCGCGTCAACGGCGTCAAGATCGAGCAGATCATCCGTATGCTGCTGCCCTTCTTCGCCGTCATCGCCGTCACCCTGCTGCTGGTCACCTACGTTCCCGCCATTTCCATGACCATTCCCAGAGCCCTGGGTCTGGCCGCCTGATAGGAGGAAAACCATATGGACCCCAAAGAATTCAATTTCAGCCTTGCCCACATCGGCATCAACTCCGCCGATGCCGCCGAGGGCCTTGCCACTGCCCAGCTGCTGGCCGATCTGTTCGGCTTTCCCCAGCGTGAGACCGACGGCTCCGTCTTTGTCAACGAGCAGTTTGAGGTCATGAAGAAGCCCTTCCGCGGCCGTCTGGGTCACATTGCCATTTCCACCACCGACGTGCCCGGTGCCAGAGCCTACCTTGAGAGCAAGGGCATCGTCTTCGCGGAGGACACCGCGTCCTACGACGACGAAGGCAAGCTGAAGCTCATCTACACCCGCGACGACATTGCCGGCTTTGCGTTCCACCTGACGCGGAAAGGATAAGCATGGACATTCGTTATTCCGCAAGCCCCAACGACGTTAAGCGCTACACCACAGATCAGCTGCGCAGGGAGTTTTTGATCGAAAACCTCTACCAGCCCGACACGGTGCAGGCCGTCTATTCCCATGTGGACCGCATGGTCGTGCTGGGCGTCATGCCCGTCACAAAGCGGCTTTCCATTGACGACGGCATCGACGTCTGGAAAAACTTCGGCACCGGCTTCTTCCTGGAGCGCCGGGAGATCGGCGTGTTCAATCTGGGCGGCAAAGGCGTCATCGAGTGCGACGGCGTCCGCTACGACCTGGGGTTTGAGGATTGCCTCTACATCTCCCGCAGCACCCGTGAGGTGTTCTTCTCAAGCGTCGACGCGGCTGAACCCGCCCGCTTCTATGCCGTCTCCGCCCCCGCGCACAAGGATTGCAAGACCACCTTCATCTCCTTTGCGCAGGCCAACAAGCGGCCTCTCGGCAGCATGGAGAATTCCAACAAGCGCGTCATCAACCAGTTCATCCACCCCGACGTGCTGGAGACCTGCCAGCTGTCCATGGGCCTGACCCAGCTGGAGCCGGGCAGCGTCTGGAATTCCATGCCCTGCCACACGCACGAGCGCCGCATGGAGGTCTATACTTACTTCAATCTGCCCGACGATGGCATCGTCATGCACTTCATGGGCCAGCCGAACGAGACCCGCAACATCGTCATGAAGAATTATGAGGCCGTCATCTCCCCCTCCTGGTCGATCCACTGCGGGGCGGGCACCTCAAACTACACCTTCATCTGGGCCATGGGCGGCGAAAACCAGGCCTTTGACGACATGGACAATTACGTCCCAACCGAACTCAAGTAAAGCAAAAGGACACACGCTGAAAAGCGTGTGTCCTGAGCGTGTGTCCAAAAGCGCCTACGCCAGACCCTTGATGCGCAGCATCGGGGACGGCCGCAAGCCGTGCAGCAGGCCCCGGATGTCCTTGTCGGGAACCTTGCCGAGATTGGTTTTGATGATGCAGGTGTCCATCAAAAACAGGTATACCGCGACCTCCATCGCGTCGCCGAGGAAGGCGGGCACATAATCCGTGCCGATCAGGAAAACGTCCAGCCGGCTGCGCAGCAGTGGATTAAAGCGGGAATCGACCCACTTGTTGCCGTATACAATGCGCATGGTCACCGGGATCCCCGGCACGGCGCAGGCCACAATGTTGCGGATGCCCTCGTCAAGGGCGCTCTCCGCCGCCGCCGGGTCGTAGGCGCATTCCACATCATGAAACAGCAGACGGCCCGTGCCGCGCTCGCGCTTGAGCCGCTTGCCGGAAAAGACGACCTTCTTCCAGCTTTTCAGCTCCTTCTCGTACCACTCGGCGATCTTGAGCTGGTCGATGTGAAAGTCGATGTCGACCCCTTCCAGCTCACAGTGCACCGGGAAGCAGGCGGGGGAGGAAACGTCAAAGTACGGCTCTTCCGCGGCTAGCGCCCGGTCGAATATCCCGTTCCACGCCCGGCGAAAGTCGGCGTAATAGTCACGCTCCCGGATCTCAGGGTCCTGGAAGCAGGCTTCCACAGCACGCATCAGCGCTTGATTTCTCTCTCTCCCCGGCATCGGTACACCTCGAACATCAAATTTGTCTACTATTATACTTGCTCTTTGGAAAAAGCGCAAGAATGAACCATAGGAGGAAATTCACATGAGTATCCAGGAAAAAATCGCCGGCTTTGGCGTTGTCCCCGTCGTTGTCCTTGAAAACGCCGACGACGCGCTGCCCCTGGCCCAGGCCCTGATCAACGGCGGCCTGCCCTGCGCGGAGGTCACCTTCCGTACCGCCGCCGCGGAGGAGTCCATCCGCCGCATCGCCCAGGCTTACCCCGACATGTTTGTCGGCGCGGGCACCGTTTTGTCCGTCGAGCAGGTCGACAAGGCTGTCGCCGCCGGCGCCAAGTTCATCGTCTCCCCCGGCTTTGACCCCGAGGTCGTTGACTACTGCCTCTCGAAGGACATTCCCGTCTTCCCCGGCTGCGTCACCCCGTCCGAGATTACGCAGGCTGTCAAGCGCGGCTTGAAGGTCGTCAAGTTCTTCCCCGCCGGTAACTTCGGCGGCGTGAGCACCATCAAGGCCCTGGCCGGTCCCTTTGTCGGCCTCAAGGTCATGCCCACCGGCGGCGTCAACGCCAAGAACCTGCCCGAGTATCTGGGCTGCAAGGCGGTCATCGCCTGCGGCGGCAGCTGGATGGTCAAGGGCGACCTCATTAAGGCCGGGGAGTTTGACAAGATCGAAGAAATGACCAAAGAGGCCGTGGCCCTGGTCAAGGAAATCCGCGGTTAATTTTTAGGAGGAACATCATGGATCTCAATCTCAGACCCAAAGAAGAATGCACCTATGACGCCGTATCCATCGGCGAAATCATGCTCCGTCTCGACCCCGGTGAGGGCCGCATCCGCACCGCCCGCAGCTTCCGCGTGTGGGAAGGCGGCGGCGAGTACAACGTCGTGCGCGGCCTGCGCAAGTGCTTCGGCCTCAAGACCGGCGTCATCACCGCCTTTGCCGACAATGAGGTCGGCCACCTGGTCGAGGACTTCATCATGCAGGGCGGCGTCGACACCTCCCTGATCAAGTGGATGAAGACCGACGGTATCGGCCGCGTCTGCCGCAACGGGCTGAACTTCACCGAGCGCGGCTTCGGCATCCGCGGCGCCAAGGGCTGCTCCGACCGCGCCAACACCGCCATCTCCAAGGCCACCCCCGACGACTTCGACTTTGACTACATCTTCGGCAAGCTCGGCGTGCGCTGGCTGCACACCGGCGGTATCTACGCCGCCCTGTCCGAGCAGAGCTGCGAGACCGTCATCGCCGCCATCAAGGCCGCCAAGAAGTACGGCACCGTCGTCTCCTATGACCTCAACTACCGCCCCTCCATGTGGAGCGCCATCGGCGGCCAGGCCAAGGCCCAGGAGGTCAACAAGGAGATCGCCCAGTATGTCGACGTCATGATCGGCAACGAGGAGGACTTCACCGCCTGCCTCGGCTTTGAGATCGAGGGCAACGACGCCAACCTCAAGACCCTGAACCTCGAGGGCTACAAGAAGATGATCAACAAGGCCGCCGAGACCTATCCCAACTTCAAGGCGGTCGCCACCACCCTGCGCCAGGTCAAGACCGCCACGGTCAACGACTGGAGCGCCATCTGCTGGGCCGACGGCGAGATCTACAAGGCCAAGCAGTATGACAATCTGGAGATCATGGACCGCGTCGGCGGCGGCGACTCCTTCGCCTCCGGCCTGATCTACGGCCTGATGACCACCGGCGACGCGGAGCTGGCCGTCAATTACGGCGCGGCCCACGGCGCGCTGGCCATGACCACCCCCGGCGACACCACCATGGCCACCAAGAGCGAGGTCGAGGCCATCATGGGCGGCGCGGGCGCCCGCGTCCAGCGCTGATCGATTGCTTTTCCTCTCCCCGCTGCAGGGGAGGGGAAAGAAAAGGAGTACCAATGAAAGCTGCTGTATTGAAAAGCTGGCTGAACGTGGAGCTGGAGGACATCCCCGTTCCCGTTCCCAATGAAAACGAAGCCCTGATCAAGGTCAAGCTGGCCGGCGTCTGCGGCTCGGACATCAACGTCTACCGCGGCGGCCACATGACCGCAACGGTGCCCCGCGTCCTCTGCCATGAGATCCTCGGCACCATCGAGACCCTGCCCGCGGGCTATGACGGCCCCTTCCACGTGGGTCAGCGCGTGCTGATGAATCCCGTCACCTCCTGCGGCGAATGCGCCGCCTGCAAGCGCGGCCTGTATAACGTCTGCGAAAATCTCAAGCTCCACGGTATCCACAACGACGGCGGCTTTGCCGAGTATACCAAGATCAATGTAGAGCGCCTGGTCGCCATCGACGACGACTTTCCCGACGAGGTCGCCATCCTGGGCGAGCCCTTTGCCAACGGCGTCCACGTCATGCACCGCACCGATCTCCAGCCCGGCGACACCGTCTATATCTCCGGCGGCGCGACCGTCGGTCTGTACATCGCCATCTTCGCCAAGGCCTACGGCGCCAGCCGCGTCATCGTCTCCGAGATCAACGAGCCGCGCCGTCAGCTGGCTGCCTCTCTGGGGCTGGAGACCATCAACCCCCTGGAGACCGACCCCATGGACAAGATGCGCGAGGTCACCGGCGGCGGTGGCTACGACGTGGTCTACGACGCCTCCGGCGCCGAAGTATGCGTACTGCAGATGACCGACCTCTGCCGCTGCGGTGGAAAGATGATGTCCCTGAGTCATTCCGGCTCCCCCTTCAAGTTCATGCTGGGAAAGGTCTCCTTCAAGGAGATCACCGTCATCGGCAACCGCCTCTACTCCCAGGAGGAGTTTGAGGCCGGCGTCCGCTTCCTGGAGGACAACTGGAAGGAAATGCATCTCGACCGCATGGTCACCGACCGCCTCGGCCTGAGCGAGATCAAGACCGCCCTCGACATGATGCTCACCGGCAAGAACCTCTGCAAGATCATCATTGACCCCACAAAGTAACTGCACCCCTGCCGCGCGGGAGGGCTGATCCTCCCGCGCGGTTTTTCTTTTTGATTTCATGGATAGGTGGTTTTCGCTATGCTCATGGCTCTGACTCTGTTTGACAAGCTGGTTTCCCTGTTTCTGATCATCGGCATCGGCTTTGCCGTGGTGCGCATCGGGCTGCTCAAAAGCGAGGACAGCCGCGTGCTGTCCCTGATTTCGCTTTACATCGTGTGCCCGGTGGCGATCATGAACGGTTTTGAGGTCGACCCCGAACCCGCGGTCATGCGCGGTATGCTGCTGGCGACGGTCTTTGCGGTGCTGACGCATATCGTGTTTATCCTGCTTGCCAAGCTGCTGGAAAAGCCGCTGAAGCTCTCCGTGCTCGAACGCATGTCCGTCATCTACTCCAACGCCGGTATGCTCACCATCCCGCTGGTGCAGGCCATGCTGGGGAGCGACTGGGTCATCTATACCTGCGCCTACAATGTGGTACAGCTGATCCTGCTGTGGACCCACTGCCGCATTCAGATTTCCGGAGAGAAAACGGTGGACCTGAAAAAGATCCTGCTCAATCCCAACATCATTGCCATCGCCATGGGCATCTTTATCTTCTTCACACGCTTTCGCTTCATCAGCCCCATCGACAGTGCCATCGACGGCATCGCCGCCATGATCGGCCCCTTCGGGATGCTGGTCACCGGCATGGTCATCGGCGGCATGCCCCTCAAGAAGCTGTTCTCCTTCAAGCGCGGTTGGCTGGTGATCTTTCTGCGCCTGCTGGCGGCCCCGGCTATCATGGTGCTGATCGCAAAGCTCACGGGGCTTGCCTCCCTGGTCGAAAACGGCCAGACCGTTTTGCTCATCAGCCTGCTGTCTCTGGCCGGACCTACCGGCGCGACCGTCATGCAGATGTCCCAGATCTATAACAGCCATGAGGTCGCCGAATACGCAAGCGCCCTGAACGTGATCTCCATGATCTGCTGCGCGGTGTCCATGCCCTTGGTCGTGGCGCTTTACTATCTCTGAATTCCCGTTGAAATCGGCAGAAAGATGCGGTAAAATAGGGACACTGTGAGAGGAGGCGCTTTTTATGACAAGCGCGATCGGAAACATATTCTTCTTTGATTGGGAGATTCGGCTGATGGAGTGGCTCCAGGCCCATGTCAGTCACAGCGGTGCGGGCTTCTGGCTGCTGTCCAATCTCTCCGCCTTTGGCGAGCAGCTCCTGATGGTGGTCATCATGGGCTTTCTGTACTGGGGGCTGGACAAGGAGTTCGGCAAATTTGTGGGCGTGAACGTCCTGGTCGCCAACGTTTGGAACCCGCTCATCAAAAACATCTTTCTGCGCCTGCGGCCCTATTTTGTCAGCGATAAGATCGACCTGCTGCGCCTGATCGACAGCGAGGCGGACATGTATGACGTGGCGGCCCAGGGCTATTCCTTCCCCAGTGGGCATTCGTCCAGCGCGGTGTCGGTGTACGCTTCGCTGGCCGCGCATGAGAAAAAGAACCGCCTGTTGTGGACGCTGGCCGTTCTGCTGCCGCTGCTGGTGGGCTTCTCCCGCGTCTTTGTCGGCGCGCACTATCCCACTGATGTGCTCTGCGGCTGGGTGCTGGGCGCCCTGGTCGTGGCGCTGATTCCCTGGCTGCGGCGGAAGGCGAAGAACCGCTGGGCCTTCTATGGCATCCTGCTGCTGACGGCCCTGCCCGGCTTCTTCTACTGCACCAGCTCCGACTACTATACCTCCGTCGGCATGCTGCTGGGCTTCTTCCTGGCCGAGCCCTTTGAGGAAAAGTACGTTCGCTTTGAAAACACCCGGAACCTGCTGCGCTGTGTGCTGCGCGTGATCGGCGGCGGCGCGATCTATTTCGGGCTGAACGTGCTGTTGAAGCTGCCGTTCCCGGCAGCCCTCTTAGACAGCGGCAGCTTTGCCGCGCACCTGATCCGCACCCTCCGCTACGCGGTGGTGATCTTCGTGGATATCGGCGTGTACCCGCTGCTGTTCCATGTCACGGGGCGGCTCTGGAAAAAAGCAAACTAAATAAGAAAATGTGCCAACCGGGGAGACGATACCGTCTCCCCGGTTTTCGCGCTAATTCGGCAAATTGGCACTTGACAAGTTAGCTAAAGTTAACTATAGTATAGACAGCGAGTTAGCAAAGTACAACTCTTGCTTTGCGGCGCTGCTTATTTTGAAGGCAGGGAGTGAAAGAGAGAAATGATGCCCCTGTATGTTGCCGATGTCGGTGAGGAGAATATCATCAAGAAGGTTGGCGGCAATCCCGAGATGAAGAAACATCTGGAGGATATGGGCTTCGTTGTCGGCGGGAGCGTGACCGTGGTGTCCACGATCAACGGGAACCTGATTGTCAAGGTGAAGGAATCCCGCGTCGCGATCAGCCGTGAGATGGCTACAAAAATCATGGTATAAAGGAGAAAGGACAGAATGAATACTCTCAAAGAGACAAAGGTCGGCGAGACGGTCAAGGTCGTCAAGCTCCATGGCGAGGGCGCGGTCAAGCGCCGCATCATGGACATGGGCATTACCCGCGGCGTGGAGATCTACGTGCGCAAGGTCGCGCCTCTGGGCGATCCGGTGGAAGTCACCGTGCGCGACTACGAGCTGTCGCTGCGCAAGGCCGACGCCGAAATGATCGAAGTGGAAAGCGTCTGACGGACGCGGCGAGAGGAAAAAGGAGCAAACACACATGGATAAAGAAATTCGCATTGCCCTTGCCGGCAACCCCAACTGCGGCAAGACGACTCTGTTTAACGCCCTGACCGGCACCCAGCAGTATGTGGGCAACTGGCCCGGCGTCACCGTGGAGAAGAAGGAAGGCAAGCTCAAAAACCACAAGGATGTAACGGTCACCGACCTGCCCGGCATCTACTCCCTCTCCCCCTATACGCTGGAGGAAGTGGTCGCCCGTAACTACCTGATCGAGGAGCGCCCCGACGTCATTTTGAACATCGTCGACGGCACCAACCTGGAACGTAACCTCTATCTGACCACCCAGCTGACCGAGCTGGGCATCCCCGTGGTCATCGCCATCAACATGGTCGACCTGGTCAAGAAAAAGGGCGACAAGATCGACGTCAAGGAGCTGAGCCGTCAGCTGGGCTGCAAGATCGTGGAGATCTCCGCGCTCAAGGGCGAGGGGACCGAGGCCGCTGCCGAGGCCGCCATTGCCGCCGCCAACGGCCCCAAGACCATTCCGCAGCATACGTTCTGCGGCCCCGTGGAGCATGCCATCGCCCACATCGAGGAGGCGCTGGTCCACGACAAGCCCGAGGAGCAGCAGCGCTGGTATGCGGTCAAGGTCTTTGAACGCGACGACAAGGTGCTCTCGGAGCTGAACCTGTCCGCTGACAAGCTCCGTCATGTGGAGGCGGACATCGCCGCCGCGGAGCAGGAGCTGGATGACGATGCCGAGAGCATCATCACCAACGAGCGCTACATATATATCGCCGAGGTCCTGAAGGCCTGCTATAAGAAGGCCGGCAAGGGCCAGATGACGGTTTCCGATAAGATCGACACCATCGTCACCAACCGCATCCTGGCGCTGCCCATTTTCGCGGTGATCATGTACCTGGTATACTGGATCGCCATGGGGCCCTTCGGCAGCTTCCTGACCGACTGGACCAACGATGTGCTGGGCAGTGAGTGGCTGGTTGAGGGCTCCCGCGGCCTGCTGGAGAACATCGGCGCGGCTGAGTGGCTGACCGGCCTGATTTCCGACGGCATCATCGCCGGCGTCGGCGCAGTGCTCGGCTTCGTGCCGCAGATGTTGGTCCTGTTCCTGATGCTCTGCCTGTTGGAGGACTGCGGCTATATGGCCCGTATCGCCTTCATCATGGACCGTATCTTCCGCCGCTTCGGTCTGTCCGGCAAATCCTTTATTCCCATGCTGGTCGGCATGGGCTGCGGCGTGCCCGGCGTCATGGCTTCCCGTACCATCGAAAACGAGCGTGACCGCCGCATGACCGTCATGACCACGACCTTCATTCCCTGCGGCGCCAAGATGCCCATCATCGGCCTGATCGCCGGCGCCCTCTTCGGCGGCAGCGGCCTGGTCGCCGTGTCCGCGTATTTCATCGGCATCGCCGCCATCATCATCTCCGGCATCATGCTCAAGAAGACCAAAATGTTTGCCGGCGACCCGGCCCCCTTTGTCATGGAGCTGCCCGCCTACCACGTCCCCTCCGTGGGGAACGTGCTGCGCGGCACCTGGGAGCGCGGCTGGTCCTTCATCAAGCGCGCCGGCACCGTCATTGTGCTCGCCTCCATCATCATCTGGTTCCTGTCCAGCTTCGGCGCTGTCAACGGCAGGTTCGGCATGGTCGACGCCCTCTATGAGGATGAAACGATCGCCACCGAGGACTATGTGGCGCAGGTCGCTGAGCGTATGGGTGTGCCCGAGGATGAGGTCACCCCGATGGACGACTCCATCCTGGCCGACGTTGCCAAGCCTGTCTCCGTGATCTTCAAGCCCCTGGGCTTCGGTTCCTGGAAGCCCACCGTCGCCACGGTCACCGGTTTGGTTGCCAAGGAGGAAGTGGTCGGCACCTTCGGCGTGCTGTATAACTATGATGACCAGGACGGCGAGGATGAGCTCGGCGAGGAAGGCGACCAGATCTGGGATAAGGTCGAGGAGGACTTCAACAAGTTCTCCGGCGGTCACGGTCAGCTTGCCGCGTACACCTTCATGATCTTCAACCTCCTCTGCGCGCCCTGCTTCGCGGCCATCGGCGCCATCAAACGCGAGATGAACAGCCGCAAGTGGACCTGGTTCGCCATTGCCTACCAGTGCGGCTTTGCCTACGTGGTCGGCCTGATCGTGTGGCAGCTGGGCATGCTCTTCGCGGGCAGCGCCAACGTCCTCGGCCTGATCGTGGCGGCGGCTCTGCTGGCGCTGATCTGCTGGCAGCTGTTCAAGCCCTACAAGGAAGCCAACAAGCTCACTGTAGAGTAAGTCTGTAAAATGCGGGGCGGCCGAAAGCCGCCCCGCCCATCGACAAGGAAAGGGAGTGTTTTTCATGCTGACATGGCTGTCCGCCAATCTTGTGAATCTCGTGCTGATTGCGGCGCTTGTGTTGATGGTCGGCCTGATGATCCGCGGCCTGATCCGGGACAAAAAGGCAGGGAAATCCTCCTGTGGCGGCGCCTGCGCATCCTGCGGCGCCTGTGGCGGCAGCTGCGGCTGCATGGAGGAAAGCCGATGATTCAAACCACATTGAAAATTGACGGCATGATGTGCGGCATGTGTGAGGCCCACATCAACGACGCGGTGCGCAAAGCCTTCCCGTCGCTGAAAAAGGTCACATCCTCACACAGCAAGGGAGAGACGGTCATCCTCAGCGACAAGGCCCCTGACGAGCAGACGCTGCGTCAGGCCATTGCCGCCACCGGCTATGAGCTCAAGGGGATCCAGTCCGCCCCGTATGAGAAAAAGCGTTTCTCTCTATTCAGATAAAAGCGCAGACAGCCCCCGCAGTATAATACCGCGGGGGCTGTCTGCTTTTTGGGGATCAGGTCATTTTTTCCTGCTTGACCTTGTGGTCGATCACGTGGCGGGAAGCCAGCTCCCTGTGGATATCCTCAACCGAGATGCCAGCCTCGACCATCAGTACCATCACATGGTAGGCCAGATCCGCGATCTCATAGACGGTCTCGCGCTTGTCCTCGGCCTTGGCCGCGATGATGACCTCGGTGCACTCCTCGCCCACCTTCTTGAGAATTTTGTCCAGCCCCTTGTCAAACAGATAGCTGGTATAAGAGCCCTCCGGCATGGTGGCCTTGCGGTCAGCGAGCAGCGCGTAGAGCCCTTGCAGTGAAAACTCGCTGCGTTCCTCGCTCTGAAAAACGGGATTTTCAAAGCAGGAGAAGGTCCCCAGGTGGCAGGCGGGGCCGTCCGGCTCCACCACCACGACCAGGGCGTCCTTGTCGCAGTCGGCGGTGATGGACACAATGTGCTGGTAGTTGCCGCTCGTCTCGCCCTTGAGCCACAGCTCCTGACGCGAGCGGCTGAAGAAGCAGGTCAGCTCTTTTTCCATGGAGATTTGCAGGCTTTCCCGGTTCATGTAGGCCAGGGTCAGCACCCGCTTGGTGACGGAGTCGACCACGATGGCGGGGATCAGGCCCTTTTCATCAAATTTCAGTTCGTCAATGTTAAGCAATGTTTGTTACCTCTCTTACAGGAATGCCGTTGGCCTTCAAGACGGCCTTGAGATCGGAGATCGCCACTTCACCGAAGTGGAAAATAGAGGCGGCAAGGCCGGCGTCCACCTTGGGAAGCCGCTGAAACAGCGTGACAAAATCCTCGATCCCACCCGCGCCGCCGCTGGCGATCACGGGCACGGAAACGGCGCTGCACACGGCGTCGAGCATCTCCAGATCAAAGCCCGCCTTGACCCCGTCGGTGTCGATGGAGTTCAAGACGATCTCGCCCGCGCCGAGGGACACGCCCTTCTTGATCCATGCGATGGCCTCCATGCCAGTGTTCTCACGCCCGCCCTTGGCGAAGACGCGGAAAACCCCGTCGACCCGCTTGACATCGGCCGACAGCACCACGCACTGATCGCCGTAGCGCTTGGCGGCCTCATAGATCAGCCGGGGATTTTTGATGGCGCCGGAGTTGACGCTGACCTTATCGGCCCCGCACTTGAGCACGCGGTCAAAGTCGTCCAGACTGTTGATGCCGCCGCCCACGGTGAGGGGGATGAAGATGGTGCGCGCCACCTCGCAGAGGATGTCGGTAAAGAGCTTGCGCCCGTCGCTTGAGGCGGTGATGTCGTAGAACACCAGCTCGTCGGCGCCGTTGTCGCTGTAATATTTGCCCAGCGCCACCGGGGAGGACACGTCGCTCAGGCCCTGAAAATTGACACCCTTGACAACGCGTCCGTCCTTGACGTCAAGGCAGGGAATGATGCGCTTGGTGATCATTTGGCTACCTCGATAGCCTCGCGCAGATCGATGGCCTTGGTGTAGTAGGCCTTGCCGATGACCGCGCCGTGCAGCTCCATCTCGCGCAGGGCGCGGATATCCTCAATGGAGGAGATGCCGCCGGAGGCGATGATGTTCATGTCGTGCTTCTTGACCAGCGTCCGGTAGAGGTTGCGGTTGGTGCCCTGCATGGCGCCGTCGCGGGAAATGTCGGTGCAGATCAGGGTCTTGACGCCGAGCTCCTGAATGCGGCGGCAGAAGCCGAAGGCGTCGATGCCGGAGCTCTCGGTCCAGCCGTGGATGGCGATGTAGCCGTTCTTGATGTCCGCGCCGACGGCGATCTTGTCTCCGTATTCGGCCACGGCCTCGGCCAGAAAGACGGGGTTGGTGACGGCGGCAGTGCCGAGAATCACGCGGTCGACGCCGGCATCGAGATAGGCCTCGATGACATTCATGCTGCGGATGCCGCCGCCCACCTCGGTAAACAGCGGGGAAAGGGCGCGGATGTCGCGGATCAGTTCAAGGTTCGGGGTCTGGCCGGTTTTGGCGCCCTCCAGGTCAATCAGGTGCAGGTTCTTGGCGCCCTGAGCCACGAAGTCCTCCACCAGCTCGATGGGGTTTTCGCTGTAGACGGTCATCTGGTCGTAGTCGCCCTTGTACAGGCGCACAGCCTTTCCTTCATAGAGATCGATTGCCGGAAAAATCAGCATACGTTTCCCTCCGTTTCATCATCGTTGTTTTATCTCAGGGACGCACCGCGCCCCACCTATCCTACATTTGGCAAAAAGCGCGGAGAATATTCAGGCCCACCGGCCCGCTCTTTTCCGGGTGGAACTGGCAGCCGCACACATTGCCGCGCTGCACGGCGGCGGTCAGCGCCGCGCCGTATTCGGCGGTGGCGATGACATAGTCGGGACTTGTCACGCCGTGGAAGGAGTGGACGAAATAGACGCAGTCGCCCTCCCGGATATAGCGGAACAGGCCGCTCTTTTCTCCGGGAAAGTGCAGGCTGTTCCAGCCGATGTGCGGGATCTTGAGCGTCGCGGGAATGACCTCGGAAATGGAGCGCACCTCGCCCGGGATAAGACCCAGCCCCGCATGCTCGCCATACTCAAAGCCGCGGTCAAAGAGCAGCTGCATGCCGAGACAGATGCCCATCACGGGCTTGCCCGCCGCGGCAGCGTCCAGCACCGCCTGGTCCAGCCCGCTCCGGCGCAGCTTTTCGGCGGCGTCCCCAAAGGCGCCTACGCCGGGCAGAAGCACCCGATCTGCACAGCGGATCACAGCGGCGTCGCCGGTGACCGCGGCGTCCTGCCCAATGGCGGCAAAGGAGCTTTTAAGCGAGAAAAGGTTTCCCACGCCATAGTCCACAATGGCGATCATGCGAGGACCCCCTTGGTCGAGGGCACCTCGTCGGCGCAGGCGGGGTCGATGGCCACGGCCTTGCGCAGGGTGCGGGCAAAGGACTTGAAGCAGCCCTCGATGATGTGGTGGCTGTTGCGGCCGGAAAGCTGCCGGATATGCAGCGTGACGCCCGCGTTGGAGACGAAGGCCCGGAAAAACTCCTCCACCAGCTCGGTATCAAAGGAGCCGACCTTCTCCGTGGGGATCTCCAAGCCGTAGCACAGGAAGCTGCGGCCGGAGATGTCCACCGCGGTTTGAATCAGCGCCTCGTCCATGGGCAGGGTCGTGTCGCCGTAGCGGTAGATGCCGCGCTTGTCACCGATGGCCTCGCGAAAGGCCAGTCCCAGGCAGATGCCGATATCCTCCACGCTGTGGTGGTCGTCGACCTGCGTGTCGCCCACGCAGGAGAGCGACAGGTCAAAGCGCCCGTGGCGGGCAAAGAGCGTCAGCATGTGGTCGAGAAAGCCCACGCCGGAGCTGACGTCGCTCTCACCGGTGCCGTCGAGGTTCAGTGTCAGCTCAATGTCGGTTTCCGCGGTCTTGCGGCTGATGCTTGCTTGTCTCATGGCTTATCCCTCCAGAATGTCGCGGATGTTGTCGAGCAGCACGTCCATCTGCGCCCTGGTGCCGATGGTAATGCGGTTAAAGGCGGAGAGGGCGGGCTTATCAAAGTGGCGGATCAGCACGCCGCGCTCCTTGAGCGCGAGGTAGAGCGCCTTACCGCCGAGCTTGTCGGTGCGGGCAAAGATGAAGTTTGTCTTGGACGGCAGCACCGTAAAGCCCAGCGCTTCCAGCTTCTCCACGGTATAGGCACGGTTTTCCATAATGGTGCGGCAGTTGGCCCGGGTCGTCTCCTCATCCTCCAGAACGCCAAGGCCCATGGCCATGGTCATGGAATTGATGTTGTATGGGTTAAAGGAGAACTTCATGGTGTTCAGATCCTGGATCAGGGCCGCGCTCCCGGCGGCAAAGCCCAGGCGTGCACCCGCCATGGAGCGGGACTTGGAGAAGGTCTGCACGATGAGAAGGTTATCGTACTGCTTGATGAGGGGGATGCAGCTTTCGCCGCCGAAGTCGACGTAAGCCTCGTCAATGACCACGACGCTGTCGGGATTGGCCCGGACGATGGACTCCACCTCGGCCCGGCTCAGCGCCATGCCGGTGGGGGCGTTGGGGTTGGCGATGAAGATGGTCTTGCCGAGCGCGTAGTAATCCTCCGGCGCGAGGCTGAAGTCAGGCCGCAGGGGGATTTCCACATAGGGCACGCGATTGACCTCGGCAAAAACGGGGTAGAAGCCGTAGGTGATATCGGCAAAGGCGGCGGGCTTGGCATCATCGCAGAAGGCCATGAACGCAAAGTACAGCAGCTCATCCGAGCCGTTGCCGAGGATGACCTCGTCCGCGTCGATACCGTGCAGCGCGGCGATCTTCGTGCGCAGGTCGATACACTGCAGCTCCGGGTAGAGGTTCAGCTCACGGGTATGCGCCGCGGCGTAAGCCTTGGCCTTGTCGGACGGCGGGAAGGGGCACTCGTTGGTGTTGAGCTTGGTGACGTTCATCACCTTCGGCTGCTCGCCCGGGGTGTAGGGCGTGAGATAGGCGTACTTGTCGCTGAAAAATTTGCTCATGTGTCTTCCTCCTCCATTCGGATGAGCGCGCTTCTGGCGTGCCCGGCCAGCTCCTCCTTCATGGCGAAGCGGGCGATATCCTCCGCGACCTCCCGGAAGGCGGCCTGCGGATAGTAGGTATATTGAATCTTTTTGATGAAATCATCCACAGACAGGGGGCTGCCGAAGCGGGCGGTGCCGGTGGTGGGCAGGGTGTGGTTGGTGCCGCCCAGGTAGTCGCCCAGGGCCTCGGGGCAGTCGCGCCCGAGAAAGACCGAGCCCGCGTTCTGCACCGCGTCGAGGAAGCGGAAGGGCTCGTCCACGCACAGCTCCAGATGCTCCGGCGCGACGGCGTTGGCGATCTCAAGCGCCCGGTCGAGGGAGTCGACCAGGATGATCTTGCCGTTATCCTCAATAGAGGCGCGGGCGATGGCCTCGCGCGGCAAAACGGCCAGCTGTTCCTCGATCTCCCGCTGCACCTGTTCAGCCAGCGCGGGCGAGGTGGTCACCAGAACGGAGCAGGCCAGCACGTCGTGCTCGGCCTGGGCGAGCATATCGGCTGCGATGTGGCGGTAGTCGGTCTTGGCATCGGAGACGATAAGGACCTCGCTCGGGCCGGCAATGGTGTCGATGGCGACCTGACCGTAGACCTGCTTCTTGGCCTCGGCTACAAAGGTGTTACCGGGGCCGACGATCTTGTCGACCCGAGGAATGCTCTCCGTCCCGTAGGCCAGGGCTGCAATGGCCTGGGCCCCGCCGACCTTGAAAATGCGGTCCACGCCTGCGATCCTTGCCGCGGCGAGAATGCCGGGGTTGACCTTCCCGTCCCTGCCGCAGGGCGTGACCATGACGATCTCGCCGCAGCCGGCGAGCTTGGCCGGAACCGCGTCCATCATCACTGTCGAGGGGTACGGCGCCGTGCCGCCGGGGACGTACAGGCCAACCTTCGCGATGGGCAGCACCTTCTGCCCCATGACCACACCGCCGCGGCGGGTGAAGACAAAGCTCTGGCGGATCTGCTTGGAATGAAATTCGCGGATGTTCCGCTCGGCAAGCTTTAGGGTCTCGATAAATTCCGGCTCGGTCAGCGAAAAGGCCTCCTCGATCTCCTCCTGGGAAACCAGCAGGGTATCCAGCCGCGCGCCGTCAAACTTCTCCGTATAGGCAAAAACCGCTTTGTCGCCCTCACGCCGGACATGGTCAAGAATGTCCGCGACGATGCCGGCCACGTCGACCTTGGTGGCGTTGCGATAGAGCAGCTGATCGTCGGACAGCTCCCCGTCCCTATAAATGCGTATCATGTTCTCGCCTCCACCTGCTGCGCCAGCCCTCTGACCACGGCCTCGATCTGCGCTTTCTTGAATTCAAAGCTGGATTTGTTGGCGATGAGCCGTGTGCTGATCGGCACGATCTCCTCTTTCACGGCCAGGTCGTTCTCCCTGAGCGTCGTGCCTGTCTCTACAATGTCGACAATCACATCCGACAGCCCCAGGATCGGCGCCAGCTCGATGGAGCCGTTGAGGGGGATGATGTCGATATCCCGGCCGAGGGAGTTGTAGTAGCCCTGGGCGATATGAGAAAACTTCGTCGCTACGCGCAGGGTCTTGCGCCGGTCGTCGTAGAAATCCTTCTTCGCGGCCACGCACATGCGGCACTTGCCCATGTTCAGATCCAGCAGCTCATAGATCTCCGGCTCGTACTCGAGCAGGATGTCCTTGCCCACGGCGCCGATATCCGCCGCGCCGCGCTCGACATAGATGGCCACGTCCGAGGGCTTGACCCAGAAGTAGCGCAGGCCCAGCGCCTCATTTTCAAAAAACAGCTTGCGGTTTTCCTCGTGGATGGCGGGGCAGGCAAAGCCCGCCGCCTCAAATCGGGCGTAGACCTTTTCGCCCAGCCGTCCCTTGGGCAGCGCGATGTTAAGCATCCTCGGCCACCCCGCTTTCTGTCAGTTTCATAAGCCGCCGATAACGGAAATCCTCTGGCACGGCTTTGACGGCCAGCACGCTGCCGTCCTTTTGCAGGCTCCGCACCGCGGCGCTGAGCACGGCGGGATCGGCCCCGGTTTCATACAGCAGCACCGTGTCCGCGTCATAGCCGCGCTGCGCCTCGTCCAGCCGCTCCAGCAGATCCAGATACACCGCAAAGCCCACCGCGCGGCCGGGCTTTCCCATGCGGCGCAGCAGCTTATCGTACTGGCCGCCGGAGATCACGCTCTCCGGTACACCGCGGACATAACCCTTGAAGGTGATGCCGTTATAGTAACGCATGTCGCCCAGCACCGAGAAGTCGATGCAGAGCTGATGCGCTAACCCGCTCTCTGCCAGCACCGCGCTCAGCTGCCTGAGCTGATTGACCGCAGTCGGATCGCAGCCCAGCGCGGTCAGCCGCGGCAGCACCTCATCGGCGGAGCCGGAGAGCTGGGACAGGGCCTTGAGGCGGGCCACCGCAGCTTCTTCGCAGCCCGCGGCGGCACAGACGGCCTCCAGCTCGTGCAGGTTCTTCTCACCCAGGCAACGCAGCGCCTGTCGCCGCGCCTCGCCGTCAAGCGCCAGCGCGTCCAGCATGTTCTCCACGATCCCGGCGTGGGACAGGCTCAGCCGGAACTCATCCGAGATCAGCCGCAGGCTCTCCCCGGCCAGCACCAGCACCTCCGCCAGACAGTAATCGTCCACGTCGCCAATGCATTCCAGGCCCGCCTGCATGATCTCCTTAAAGCTCCCGGAGCTTTTGGAGATGCGGTAGACATTTTCGTTGTAATAGACCTTCTGTACCTGGCCGGGGGCGGGACGGCTGCTCTTGACGATGGAGAGCGTCACGTCCGGCTTGAGGGCCATGAGGCGGCCGTTGGTGTCGGTAAAGGTGATGACGCCGCCGGAGATCAGAAAGTCCTTGTTTTTTCCATAGAGGTCGTATTCCTCAAACTTGCTCATTTTGTACTGACCGTAGCCGTAGCGGTGATAGAGCGAGCGTAGCGCGAAAACGACCTGTTCCTCACGCTTGAGGATGCCGGTGTCCAGTTCCACGAGTGTACCTTCCTTTCTATTTACTTTAGCATATTAGCACATTATCACGCTAAAGTAAATAGAATTCTTCGCCAGCTTTTCCCCCAAATCAGGGCCGCTTTTATGGCGATTTGCCGATAGTAGTATCTTAATATATGATTATAGCAAAAACTCTCCCGCTCCGAAAGGGGCAGGAGAGAAAAAACTGTGAATTTTTCGGGCGTTAAATGAGGTGCAGGGCCGTCAGGGTGACGGCGCAGAAGACGCACCAGACGCGAAAGGTCTTTTTCCCCGTGTACAGCGTGACCAGCGCTGCTGTGCATCCGGCCGCGAAGCAGGCCACAGCCCAGGCCGATTGCAGGCGCAGCGGCGTGAAGCCGAAGCAGGAGATATAGAGCCAGAGCTTGGAGCCGGCCACCACAGCAAAGAGCAGCGTCTCCGCGATCAGCACCGTGCAGGCAAGGCGCACAGCCCTGCGGTTTTCCCCGCGGCTTGAGCGCGTCACCAGCCAGAGCAGCGCAAAGTTGACCGCCATGACCCGGCAGAGTTCAAAGAAGCCCTGCCGCGCGTATTGGGAGACGATGAAGCCCTCGGGCAGCGTGCGGGTAAAGGCGCCGAAGAGATAGCGGCCCTGAACGAAGAAGAACAGCAGATACACCAGGCTGAACAGCACCGTCAGGCCCGTCCAGAGCGTGGAGGGAACCTTGTGAAGCAGCGCAAGCTTTGCGTTAAAGTCCGCGCCGCGCTGCCGCAGAGTCATCTGATCCTCCCGCGCGGAGCCTGCGATCAGGCCGAAGAGCCAGGCGCCCACGGGAAGGCTGAACAGCAGTCGAATGAAAAAGACCGCGTCCAGCCTCCAGGAAAACAGCCCCCGCAGCGCGCCGAGCATGTCGGCAAAGCCCGCGTCCGCCCGCATCAGCAGCGACGTGGCGAGCAGCAGCAGACCCAGGGCCGCCGCCAGCGCTGCCAGCGACCAGAGCAGCGTCTCGGTTCGAGCGCCCCGTCGATGCAGCCGGTCATGCAGACCGTACCAGAGGCAGCGGACGCGCAGGAAGAAATGCTTGAAGGGGAAAAGGACAAGGCCGTCCAGCGCGTCCAGAGGCAGCAGATGGGAGGTCTCACCCTCCAGCAGGGTGCCGCCCCGGCTGAGCACCCACCAGACCGCAAAGCCGTGGGCAAAAAGCGTTGTCTGCCCATCGTCCCACACCGAATGCTCCCGCGGGAAAAGAAGGCGCCCGCTCACAATCAGGAGGCAGCCCAGCCAGATCCAGCTCTCCCCGGCCGGGTGTGCCGGGCGCAGTAGCCACAGCCCCAGCAGCATAAAGCCCACCGTGAAAAGGGCGAACCACAGCTGCCACCGCTCTGCTCCATCGAGGACAGCCAGCACATAGAGATAGGCCAGCACGTACATAAAAAGCGCCGCGGCGATCTCCCGCCGGGAGGCAAAAAAGGGCGCAGAAATTCCGCCGGAGAGGGTCAGCCCCTCCGACTGCTTGTTTTCCATATCCATTGTCAGATCTCCTTAATCGTCTACAAATTCCAGAATGTCGCCCGGCTGACACTGCAGCTCATGGCACAGGGCCATGAGGGTCGAAAAGCGGATGGCCTTGGCCTTGCCGGTTTTGAGGATGGAGAGATTGGCCGGGGTGATGCCGACGCGCTCGGCCAGTTCCCCGCCTGAAATCTTGCGCTTGGCCATCATGACGTCGAGGTTCACGAGAATTTCCATGCCGCCACCTCAGACCGTGTAGTCCAGCTCTTCCTTCATGTCGATGGCCTGCTGAAAGGCGTTCTTGACGATGCGCACGATCAGTGCCATGAAGCCCGCCGCAATCGCCACGAAGCCGAAGGGAAGATAGTACGCCGCGCTGACCAGGCAGATCAGCGCCGCCCAGAGACAGCACCAGCTGATGCGCCGCATGCGGCGGACGTTCTCCAAAACAAAGACCTCGCCCCGGCGGATGTTGCCCAGCAGCTTCCAAAGCTGCCACAGGCAGATCCAGCCGAAGACGCTGCCCAGATAGACCGAGAGCATCAACAGCGCACCGTACTGAAAATGATAAAACCGCCAGCGCGCATACCACTGCGCAATCCAGTAACAGGAAATATCCAGCGCCAGCAGCAGCGCCGCGAACACCGCCACCCCCACGCGGGAGAGGGTAATACTTTTGTCCTTGGTCCAGTTCATGGCCGCGCCTCCTTTGTGGGTCCGATCTTACCATAGAGTTTTTCGTTTGTCAACTATTTTTTATCGTTTTTCGATAATATCAAAGGATGGACTTGTCCTGCCGCGCATTTTGTCCTACTGTATAAGTGAAAGCATATGAGCCGGAAAGGAGCGAGAGCGTGGAAGACAAAGACATTGTAGCGCTGTATTTTGCCCGCTCGGAAGAGGCAATTCATGAGACAGCGAAAAAATACGGCGCATATCTCTACCAGCTCGCCTGGAATATTCTGCGCGACCACGGCGAGGCGGAGGAGACCGTGAGCGACACTTATCTCGGCGCGTGGAACGCGATGCCGCCCACGAGTCCCCGGGTGCTGCGGCACTTTCTGTCCCGCATCGCGCGCAACCGCGCCTTTGACCGGCTGGACTACCGCAGCGCCGGGCGCCGCGGCAGCGGCGAGCTGCCGGAGGAGCTGGACGAATGCATTCCCGACCGGCGGGGCAGCGCCGAGGAGATGGTCGAAGGGCGCTTGCTTGCCCAGGCGCTCAACCGCTTCCTGGCCACACTGCCGGAGCGGGACTGCGCCCTGTTTGTGGGCCGCTATTACTACGCAAGGGATAACCGGGCGCTTGCGGCCCGGTTTGGCATGACCGAGCGTCGGGTCAAGTACCGCCTGTCGCGCTGCCGCATGGAGTTGAAAGCATTTTTGGAAAAGGAGGGGCTGGCGCTGTGAACGGGTTTGAGCTTTGGAAGGCTATGGGAGATATTGACGAGCGCTTCCTGGAGCTGGCGGAGAAGCGGCCGCAGGCTGCACGGCTGCACGGCATCCGGCGCGTTCTTACCTTTGCGGCCGTGCTGATCCTGATGCTGGCTCTGGGCGGTACGGCCTACGCGGTGCGGCTGTTCAACAGCCTGGACGGAGACGATCTCAGCTTTCGGTCGCACTACGAGGGCAGGGGCATCGTCACCATTGAGATCGAAAACCGGGCCGATGTGGAGCTGCGCTTGCAGGAGCAATTGGAGCTGCGGCGCTGGTCAACGGGAGAACTCGTCCCGCGGCGGTCGGACAAAATTCGCTTCTCCGGTACGCGCATTCCCCCGCACGGCAGAGGGACGATGACGATCGATCTGTCAGACGCCTATGACATGGCGGCGCTGGAGCGGCCGCTGCCGCCGGGCGATTGGTACTATTTTGTGCTGACAAACAACTGGTTTCAATTTGGTCAGGACTGGCATTGCAGCGTGAGCTTCAGCGCGGGATAGAAGACCTGGATCGCGCAGCCCGCGGGAAGATGCCTTTGAAGAACGCACCGGGCCAGCAGCTGTCTGTCGTATATTTCGGGGATCTGATTGACTTTCCTTCCTGCAAGTGTTATGTTTGTAACAGTTTTATGCTCGATGCCTTACGGTCGCTCAACACACCCGGGCGTCGGCTGTTATCAACGGGGTGAAAAGATACCGTGGAATTGCGCAGTGATTTATCAAAACAGTACTTATCCGAGGCCCTGCTCGCTCTTTTGAAAAAACAGGATTATAATGCCATTACCATACAGGATATCGTGGAGAAAGCCGGACTTTCCCGCATGGCATATTATCGAAATTTTCATTCAAAGGATGAGATCCTGAAATACTACCTGGATCAGATCACGGACTTTTTTATTCTCGATCAGCAGCCCCAATATGATCCCAAGCATTTTCGGGACTATGCGCTGATTCTGTTCTCCCATTTATCGCGCCAGAAAGAACTGGGGGGCCTGCTGCTGAAGGCGGGATTGATCCACTTCGTCCGGGATGAGTTCAACCGAATCTTCGATAACAAGTCAAGCAATGAAAGAGAACACTGCCATAACTGCTTTCTCGCGGGCGGCTTATACAACGTCTACGTGCGATGGCTGGAGACAGGATGCAAAGCATCGCCGGAAGAGATCGCCGACATGCTGGCGGACTTTTTTGAGGGAGCGGCTGTATGATCGTCCTATACATTCTTCTGATTCTCGGCGGGCTTTTCCTATGTGTCTGTTACGGAATCTATCGCTTTGGCTTTTATTCTCCCAACAAGACGCAGAACAACGATTACTCTGTTGCCGACACGCCGCAGATGAACGCCATGCGGGGCGAAATTCTCGCCATGATCGACGCCGTGAACGAGCTTCCCTTTGAGCGCGTGACGATCCAATCCCATGACGGCCTGACACTCTGCGCCAGATACTATCACCAGTGGGAGGGCGCGCCGCTGAACATCTGTTTCCACGGCTACCGTGGAACGCCGGCGCGGGATTTCAGCGGCGGAACGCAGATCATGCTGCGTCAGGGGCACAATCTTTTGATGGTCGAACAGCGCGCCCAGTGCGGCAGCCAGGGCCATACCATCACGTTTGGCATCGAGGAACGGTATGACTGCCTGGATTGGGTCCATTACGCCATTGCGCGCTTCGGAGCAGATACGAAGATCATCCTGGTGGGGATCTCCATGGGCGCGGCAACCGTCGTCATGGCGTCTGCACTGCCGCTGCCGAAGCAAGTCGTGGGGATCATAGCCGATTGCCCCTATACCTCCCCCAGCGCCATCATCCGCAAGGTGAGCCGGGATATGCACCTTCCCCCCAAACCCGCCGGCGCGTTTGCCGCCGCTTCCGCGCTTATCTTCGGGCATTTTCATTTATCCGCCGCCAATGCCGCAGAAGCTGTAAAACATACAAAGGTCCCGATCCTCCTGATCCATGGGGAGGAGGACTACTTCTTTCCCTGCGAAATGAGCCGCGAGATTCACTCCGCAAATCCGGAGATGATCACGCTTTCCACCTTCCCCGGCGCCGGTCACGGGCTTAGTTATCTGCTTGACCCGGAACGGTATGAATCGCTGATCCGCGACTTCAGCCAACAAGTTCTCGCGTCCGCCGCGGGCGCAAATACTGTGACAAATTGACGGGAACCATAACAGTCGTGTACAGGCCGCTTGACTTTGTTAAGCGGCCTTTTTATAATGACTGTTATAGTTGTAACACTCGATGGAATCCGAGGCGGCGATCGAGCAATGGATAAAAGAAGGGAAGTCCGACAAAATGATCCGCTTTGAACGAATGAAGATCGAAGATCGGGAGACCTGTGCGGCGCTGGCCGCCCGGGCCTTTGGCGATTATGAATACTTTACCGACTATGTTCCCGACGAAAAGAAGCGCAGGCGTTTTCTGAACACCATGCTTCAGATCGAGGTGAAGATCAACGATGGGCCCGCTCTCTTTTTCACCGCAAAAGACGGGAACGCGATCGTGGCCGTCGCCATGCTTTGCCCGCCGACGTACAAAAAGCCCTCCGACATGGCGTACATGAAGGCGGGCTTTGGCAAGTGCTTCCTTCAGGGCGGCATGAAAGACGTGGCCGCCTGGAACGATATGGAGGGCAAGGCCGGGCGGCCCTGCCACCGTCTGGCCGGAAAGGTCTGGTATCTGAATCTGCTGACCGTTGAGCCGAACCGCAAGGGCCAGGGGATCGGCACAAGAATGCTGCGCGAATGTCTCCTGCCCTATGTGAAGGAACACGGAGGGGATTCGCTCTGCCTGTTCACCAATTCTGAAGAGAACCGGAAGTTTTACCGCAAAAACGGTTTCATCGAATTCAACGAGCAGTGGTTTGCATATCGCGGGAAGGTGCTCGGCAGCTGGAGCTATCAATACATTTTCTGAACATAAGGGAATCCGCAGGTGCGGAGCCTTTTCGGACGGAATTGCATCGATTTTGCTTGAAAGCAAAAAAGAACCACACTTTTCAGTGTGGTTCTCATGGTGGACGATACAAGACTCGAACTTGTGACCTCCCGCACGTCAAGCGGATGCGCTACCAGCTGCGCCAATCGTCCGTCCCTGTTAGCTTTGTTATTGTATATCATGCCTCGGAAAAAGTCAAGTTTTATTTTCAAAAAACTCATATTGTTTTCCGCCTCTCATACGCCGGACGCGGGTCTTCCCTCATCGGAAGACCCGCGTCTGCTTAGCTCTCCATCTGCTTGCCGAGAAAGTTCGATACCGCTTGCGCCAGTCGATGCTCCACCTCTCCGGCCGGCGGCGCATTTTTCTCTGTCACGAACAGCACGCAGCCCATCACATCGCCCTCGGACAGGATCGGCGCCGCCACCGAAATGCAGTATCGGTCATCCGTGCTGCACACCGGCAGACTGCTTCCCGTGTTGCTGCGGTAGATGGCCCGCTCCTCCATGATGCTGCCCAGCTGTTGGCTGACGGGCTTGTCCAGCAGCTCACGCTTGGCGCCGCCCGCAATGGCAATCACCGTGTCGCGGTCACATACGGCGGCAATGCCGTCAGTCGACTTGCGCAGGCTGTCGCAGATCTGCGAAGCAAAATCCCCCAGCTCGCCAATGGGAGAATACTTCTTGAAGATCAGCTCTCCATCCTTATCTGTGAATATCTCCAGCGGGTCACCCTCGCGGATACGCATGGTGCGGCGGATCTCCTTGGGAATAACGACACGCCCGAGATCGTCGATTCGCCGTACAATACCGGTTGCTTTCATAGCTTTATCTCCTTTGGTCATGTTTGTCACTTTCCTGCTTTGCTATTGTTTGCAGACCTTGGGAGATTATGCAAGCATGTTCCTTGCCGTTGCATTTGCCGTCAGTTCTATGTCCCCAGTATGTTACACGTTTTGCCAAATGAATTGCATCAGGCGCGAAAAAAGCCCGAAAATGTTCGGGCTTTTTGCAGGGCAAATCACTTTGCCTTGGGGTATTCGGTGCACAGCAGGCGGTAGGGCGGCTCGTCCTCCTCGATGGCGGGGAAGCGGCCGACGGGCGGATTGAAGCGGTTGTCGTTGGCATCGTCGTTGCACTGGCTGACCTCGCCCAGCAGCACGGGACCGCTGCCCTTCTCCACCTCAAAGTCGTGGTAGAGGTAGGGATAGATCGTAATGCTCTGGCCGGGGCGGAGCCTTACCTGTGTGCCCGCCGGCACTGTGAAGGCGCAGCCGTCAACATGCACGGTGACCTCGCTCTCCCGGTCGATCTCCTCGTCCGGCAGCGAGCGGTATACCCGGATCAGCACGTTGCCGCCGCGGTTGATGATGTCCTCCATCTTCGACCAGTGGAAGTGCATGGGCGAGTACTGCCCCTCCTTGAGATAGAGCAGCTTTTCAGCATATGTTTTGGGATAGACATCCTTTCTTTTCAGGTTGCCGTTGCGAATGGTGATCAGCGAGAAGCCCACCTCGTCAAACCTGCCGAGGCCGTAGTCGGTGATGTCCCAGCCGAGCATATTGTCGCGCACCTCATCGTATTCGTGTCCCTTCTGCTGCCATTGCTCAGGCGTAAAGTGGCAAAAATCGGGCAGGGAAAAGCGGTAGTCTGTGATCATCCGCTCCATTTCCCGCAAAGCGGCATTGATTTCACTGCGTTTCATGGCGGTTTCCTCCTTCATGCTTCGGCTCCCGGGCCGCGTAATAGATGGCGCCGATGGCCTGCCCAAACTGGGCAACCGTAACGTCGCCGCGCCTGGCAAGCTGTTTCATCAATGGCGTGCAGGCCAGATTTTCGTCCGGGGCAACCAGCCGCATTTCCTTTTCATAGCAGCTGAAGCCCTCGCACAGCAGTTCAAAGCAGCGCGGACTCTTTACAAAGCGGCCGAACAGGAAACGCAGCTGCGTCTGCGGGTGCAGCAGCTGATCCATCTCCCGGCTCACGACCGCCAGATGCAGCCCGATGCGGCGGAAAATTTCCTCCGCCTCCGGCTTGCCCGCGTCAGCCAGCGCCATCAGGTGCGCAAGGCACGCTTTGCGCAGGTCCTGCGGCTTCAGGATCACATCCAGCACGCCTTCGGCTTCAGTGGTAAAGCCTTCCAGCATTGTGCTGTCCAGCTGTTGCGCCAGACGGTAGGCCGCGGCCTGGCCCATGTAGCGCCGCGCACCGGGAAGCCCGGAGTTTGCATTGCGCGTGCTCCGCAGGTCCCTCGGGTCATAGGCAGCAGACACCGCGCTTCCCAGGTCCAGGATCAGGTCATACAGCTCCAGCGGCAGCGGCGGGATCGTACCGTCCGGCAGCAGCCAGCCGCTGCCGAGATCGGTGCCGAGCGTGTGCGCGACGACGCCCCTGCGCACAGCGTCGGCGGCGGGACTCGCTGCAAGCTCCGCCGCCGCGGTGAAGGCGGCCATGTTGCCGTCGTTGGTCAGGTGCACCTGCGCGCCGGGGACGCACAGCGCAAGCAGCCGCGTCTCCAATTGTCCCAGCTCGGCAAAAGCGGCCTCGTACTCCCGCTCCGTGTTGTGGCGCATGCCGTCGGTTTTCGGCGTCTCGCCGCCGACGATGCGGTTGGCGATCACAATATCCGGAAAGCTCACACCGACGCCGTCGAGAACTTGTACGCGTTGGCCGAGCGTAGCCTCGGCCAGCTCTGCCGCAGCGCGTATCTCCCCGTCGGAGGCGTGCTTGCGCAGCGCCGCTTCCAACCGGGCGCGCAGCTTCCTTTCGCCTGCCAGCTCCGCCGCCGCGCAAGCACGCAGCAGACGTACCAGCAGCAGGATCGGCTCCACGATTCCCTCCGCCGTCGGGGAGGCGGCGGGATTCCAGTCGTATTCCTTGACCGCCAGAAGCTTTCCTCCCGCGGATATGGCAAGCTTCACGTCCGTCCCGCCGACGTCCACACCGCACAGGCACTGTCCCTGCGCCCGGTCGCAGGCATCCATCAGCGTCCGCCGCAAATCGGTTTTCCCCGCAGCAGGCAGCCCGGGCGCGGGCCGGAAATCGCTCAGCTCCGCCGTTGTGAAGCGGAATGGCTCCCCGCCGAAGGCGCGGCTGATGCGGTTGGCAATGTTGATGACCTTGCCATAGCCCATTCGCTTTTCCTCGTTCAGCTGAAAGGCAAGGTCCAGCTCCCCAAGCAGCGTGTTTAACGCCCCGTCAGACCCATCGCGATAAAAGCAAAGCTCCTGCCCGCTGTACACCGAGAGAAGATTGTAGACGCGGGCGAGCAGATACGCGCGTACAAGGGCACGTTCTTCGTCTGTTTCCCATCGCGGCAGGCGGCAGGAAAAATCCAATATTTCCCCGCGGTGCAGATGCAGCCGCAGGATCAGATCGCTGGCGTTTTTCTCTGTCTCAAAGGCCGCGCGCAGATCGGGCAGCCAAAGGGCTTTGTCCGCACGCGCGGCAAGGATCATTTCTTCCAGCATGCTTGTTACTCCGTGTATGTATTCGCCAGCCATATTATACGCCATAAATCGGGGAAAGAACAGCCCTCTGTTCTTTCCCCGATTTATGATGTCGGCTCCTCAGGGTTCTTCTCGGCTTTGCTGTTCCTCGCGTCCTCACAACTGTTGAGCGCGTACGCTTCCAGTTGTCGATCGCTCATCGAGGCCACACGGCAGCAGCAATAATCGATGAGAAGAATGACGGCTCCGCTGATCCACAACAGAACTTTACCCATTGACTGCTCCTTTCCGATGAGCGCCGCAGATGAAGTGTTGTTATGTATCTTGCCCGTTTCTTTTCATCTTATTCTATGTCAATGCGTGCGGCTCCGTGCGTTACGCGATCCTCTTTGCCCCGCTCACACGGCTTTCCCCTCTGTCAAAAAACAAAGGGATATGTTTCCATATCCCTTCGCCAGGCTTTCTTGTTTTCGATTACTTGACCAGATAGCCGCCATCGACAGGGATGACCGCACCGTTGAGATAGTCGGAGGCGTGGGAGGCCAGGAAGACGACGGGTCCCTTCATGTCGTTGGGGGTGCCCCAGCGGTTGGCAGGGATACGGTCGGTGATCTCCTTATAGCGGGGATTGTTGGGGTCGGTAAGAGCCGTATTCATCTCGGTATCCATGTAACCGGGAGCCACGCAGTTAATGTTGATGCCCTTGCCGGCCAGCTCGTTGCACATGCCCTTGCTGAACTGGGCCACGCCGCCCTTGGAGGCCGCGTACGCGGGGACGGTAAAGCCGCCGAAGAAGGCGAGCATCGAAGCGACATTGATGATCTTGCCGTAGGGCTTTTCCTTCTTCAGATACTCCTTGGCCGCCAGCTGGCTCAGCTCAAAGGGAGCGGTCAGGTTGACCTCGAGCACGTCGTTCCAGTCGGTCAGGGGGAACTGTTCGCAGGGATAACGGCGCTGAATACCCGCCGCATTGACGATAATGTCCAGACCGCCGAGGATCTCGACCGCCTTATTAAAGCCCGCCACACGCTCATTATGGTCAGCGAGGTTCACCTTCAGTCCGTGGCAGTCAAAGCCTCTGGCGCGGAAAGCCTCCGCCACGCCCTCGACCTTGTCGCTGGTGCCGAAAATCACGACGGAAGCCCCCGCCTCCATCAGGCCCTCGGCCATGCCGTGGCCAAGACCGCGGGTGCCGCCGGTAACGATCGCTCTCCAACCGGTAATATCAAACAGGTTGCTCATTTGTATAATCTCCTTTAACATGTCATTCCGTAATAATAAGCCGCTGTTTTCAGCGGTGCTATTGTAGCACAGGAGCACCGCGCATTTCAACCGCATTTGATACAAAAAAAGCACATCCGGAGAAGCATTATTCCCCAGATGTGCACATCTCAGTTTCCGAAAACGCGGTATACCCGCTCCTGAAAATCCGAGAAGATTCGGGCCTCCCCCGCATGCCGGATGACCTGCGCGGCATGTCCCATGTTCGGCCGACGGCTGCCCATGTTGTGACAGTCGGAGCCCATAAAATGGATTCTCCCCTCCCGCAGGCATTCCAGCGCGAAGTCGCGCGTGTCGTGGTGGACGAAAAAGCTTGCGTTCACCTGGATCAGCAGGCGTCGATCCTTGACCCGATCGAACAGCGTGTAGTCGTTCAACAGGCGCATATAGCGGTCGATATGCGCAATCACGGGAATGCAGCTGAGTGTCTCGCCGCAGAGCTCGACCTCGTCGAGCATCTCCTCGGACCAGGGCATCATCGGCGGCTCCACCAGCAGGAACGGAGTTCTCTCCAGGATCAGGCCGCGCATTTCCTCCGCCACACTGATTCCCGGGAAGTACAGGATCTCCGCGCCGAGGCGGATCTCCGGGTACTCCTTTGAGTCGCCCATAGCTGCGCGCAGCCTTGCGTAAGCGTGGTTCCGCCGGGCCAGGTAACTGGCGGGATCGTCCTCATCCGCATAGAAGTGGGAGGTCGCACAAATCAGATCAACTCCCTGCCGTCGGCTCTCCCGGAGCATGGCCAGGCTCGTCTCGATGCTGTCGGAGCCATCGTCGATCTCCGGCAGGATGTGTGAATGAAAGTCGATCATGGATCAATAGTAATAATTGTTGTACTGATATTTTTTTCCGGCGCCTTCCATCGCGCCGTTGACCACAAAGCCCAGAATGTCAACATTGGCCTCCTGGAGCTGGGACACCGCGTCGGCGAACAAACCGCGCGGGCAGTTGTTCTCACGGATGACCAGCAGCATACCGTCGACCTGGCGCGAGACCGAAACGGCATCAATGACCGCGCCCACCGGGGGCAGGTCGATCACGATGTAGTCATAGACCTTGGCCAGGGCCCGCAGCAGGGTCTCCATCCGGCGGGAGTTGAGCAGCTCGGAAGGGTTCGTCGGCGTGTTGCCGCCGGGGATCACGTCAAAGCTCGTGGAATCCTTGCTGCTGTTATACTTCCGCATGGCGGTGGAAATGGAATTGGCCGTGCCCAGCAGGTCGCTCAGACCGGGCGTCTTCTCGAGATGGAGCTTCTGATGAATGGAGGAGCGGCGCATATCCGCGTCCAGCAGCAAGACCTTTTTCCCCAGCTCGGCCAGGGAATACGCCAGATTGATCGAGACGGTGCTCTTGCCCTCACTGGGCTGCGCGCTGGTAACGCCGATGATCTTGCAGGTGCTGTCCTCCGCGGGGAACTTCATGACAACATTGGTGCGAAGGCGCTTGAAAGCTTCCTTGGCCGCAAAGCTGAGATTCTCACAGAGCTTTTCTTCTCTGACTACGCCCTTGCTTCTGCTCTTCTTCTCGTCCATCGCTTATTTGCCCCCCCTCTTATCATCACCATAGTAGGAGGAATAGTAATATCCCTTCTTCTCCGACAGCCGCATATCCGGAATCAGCGCCAAAACCTTGATGTCGGGGTAGAGCTGGCGCAGCTCGTCGGCAGAGTGGATCACCACATCGTTCTGCTCGTCAATCAGGAAGCGAACCGTCACAATCCCGGCGGCGATAACAGCGCCGATCAGAAAGCCCATGACGGTATTTTTGGTGTAGCTGGGCGCGGCGCGGTGAGCCGGAACAATCGCGTAGTCCACGATGCGCACGGAGCTGCCGTCCACGATCTCCGCAATGCGGTCCGGCAGGACCTGGGCGATGACGTTGGCGATCTGTTCGGCCTCCGTGGGGCTGGCGCTGCGCACTGTAACATCAAAGGCCGCGGTCCCCGTGATCGCATTGGTGGTCACCATTTTGGAAAGCTTCTCATAGGTGTAGGGCAAGCCGCCCCTGGAGATCACGTCCTCTAATGTGGTGCGGGATTTCAGAATATAAATGTAAGTGCTGACCAGGGAGTTTGACGCGGACAGCTCCGAGGACGAGATGGAAAAGCTCGTCGACCCGAAGGAGAAGGAGCTGTTGTTTACATAGAAGGACACCGTAGCGTCATAGGCGGGCGAGATGAAAAACAGCGTAAAGGCGAAGACCGCCGAAGCTGTGATCAGCGCCACCAAAAGGATCACAAGCGCTCGCTTCCACAGGGCTTTAAACAGTTTTAAGAGGTCGATTTCAATTTCGTCGTTGTTCTTCATGCTTCCTCCATAGTCCGAACGATTCGGGAACACCGCCCGTTCTCTTTACTTCAGGGTGTTGCTGAGGATTCTTGTGAAGTAATCCGGGTCATCCTTCAGGATCTGTCTGGTGGTATCCTTGATGCCGAGTTCCTCGAAGACCTCGTCAAAGTATCCGAGGCTCTCCATTCTGTCATATACCAGCTTGCCGATCAGCTGATAGGCTTTGCCGTTGAGCTCCACACTGTTTGTGGAGGTCGTAAAGCTGACGGGCACACGGTTGGCCGCGATGCAGATTTTATCAATATTCGTGGGCGTAAGTCCCGCGTCCGCCATGCCGTCCTCGCACAGATACTTGCGCACGTTGACATAGCGGTTTCCAAACGCCTGCAGCATCGCCGTATCGATGGCGTCCAGGGCATAGGTGGAGGAGGTATAGCCGTTGGCCGAGCAGAGACCGATCACGAGGAAGCGGTCAGAATTGAGTGTCTGCCGCGCAAGCAGCGCCTTTGTCTGCTGCACCAGGTCGTCAGCGCCGGTATAATTGCCGTAGGTTCCGATGCACACGATGTGGATATAATCCTTGAATTGATCCGTAGCCGCGGTCTCCACAACGGTGCCGCTCGGGATCAACATCTCCTCACCCGGCGTGCTTCTGGTGAAATAGTAGCGATAGCCCGCATAGGCATAGGCGCTCGAGTCAATGCTGAGTGTTCCTTCAACATCCCCGATCCGGACACCGTTTACGCCAACGTTGCCGCCGGTCAGAGGCGAAACCGCCTTTCCGCTTTCCGACAGGAGCTTGATTTCCACCGGTTCCGTGTCCGCCGGAACAGCGAGATCCTGCCCCAGCACATAGGGTATGGCGCCGCAGCGGCCAAGCACCGTGTAGCTGTCCTCAGGGCCGCCGCCCATGTTGACCACGGGCACATTCACGCGGTAGTCGTCCCACTTGAGGCGGGAGAAATCCTCCGCGTTTTCAATGGAGCTGCGAAAATCATAGATATCGCAGAAATAGGTGTCAAGGTAGGTCTTCAGCACCGCCGGATAGGAAATGTTGCCGGCCGAGCCCTGTGTAATGCTGTCGCCCCAGCAGACGATCCCGGGCAGATAGTCCGCCACTGTCTGCATGTCCTTGTCATACTCAGTCTGGATCGCGTCGACAGACTCTTGTCTGGCCGCGCTCTGTTCCTGCTGCTGCTGAACATAGATTTCCGACAGCTGCTCGTCATGCGCCTGCGTCTGACGGCGGACGCTCAGCATGGCGAAGCCCAGCCCGGCAATCAGGGCCAGGATCAAAAGCGCCAGGACGATGTTCATGATGATTTTCTTTCGGCGATTATCTTCCCACATAGGTTCTTCTCCGTATTAAAGGATTGGGTTTTCTTTCATGCCAACAGAGCAGCTGTTTTGTTCAGCTGCAAAAAACCGTTCGGACGCACTCCCACAGCGCGGCCTCATCCAGATGATACTCTGGGAACTCTTCCCCTTCGGTATACACGCCGGGCGGCGTCACAGCGGGGAGAATCTCATATTCGCATAAATCCTCCACCATCGTAGAGACATTCTCCACGGACAGATTGGTGCAGAGGTACTTCTCAACGCGACGAAACGCTTTGGTCGCCAGATCCGGATCGTTTGCAACCGCTGCGCGGGCCGCCCCGGTGAAGGCTGTCAGATACAGGCGGTGATGCGCCATGCGCCTGACGTTGTCATCCAACAGTTCGGTATCCCGGTAGCGCACAAAGCGGAGCGCCGCATTCCCCCGCAGGGTGATCTCCGCGCCCTTCACATACTCGCTTCCAAGCGCGGGAATATCGTCCTCCAGCTTGACCGTCACGCCCCCGACCAAGTCGTTCATCAGCGGAACCGTCTCCATGGTGAACGTCAGGAAGTAGTCCACCGGCACCCCGTACAGCAGCCCCTCCACCGCGTTGCGCGTGTTGATGGCGCTGTCCTCCTTGCCCGAGCCGTAGGTATGCGAAAGCGTGATCTGCATCTGCCTGGTCGCGCCGGAGGTCACTGTCACATCGCACATCGCGTCGCGGCAGATCTGGAAGGGCGTGACCGTCTTATTGCTGTGATCAAACACAAGGATCACAAGGAAATCGGCAAGGTTAAAGTTATAGGGGAAGTCATCGCCGATCTGCTTGTCGTCGTCAATGTAATTATCCGTACCGATCAGCAGGAGCGAAGTCACATTCCGCTTAAGCGGATAGGATTTGCCCTGATATGTAATTGACGGGGTAAAGCGTCTTGCCGCTTCCTCTGCGCCGACCAGCGCGGTATCCCGCTCATTGGCGCGGCGCTGGTAAAACACGACGCCCGCAGCAATGCCGAGGACGATCAATAGCTCCAGGGCAATCAGAAGCAGTTTTTTATGCTTTTTCATACGCTCCTCTACCTGACACAAAATAAAGGACGGCATAACCGTCCTTTATTTGCTAGCTGTTCCATAAGGAAGGGCCTTACTTGGCCTTGGCAATGACGATGACAGCGGGCGCGCTCAAAACGAGCTCGTACCAATTGTTGCCGAGCGCCTTCAGATCCTTGGGCTCAAACTTAACGCCATCGACGAAGACGACCTCATCATCCTCCAGGTAAATGCGGTAAATCTTCGCGTTGAACTCGTCCTGATACTGCTCCTCGACCTCAAAAGCGAAGACTGCAATGGGCAGATAGCCGGCGTCGGTCGCATCGGCAATCGCCTTGTCAGCCGCTTCCTTCTGCTCGTCGGAGAAGTTGCCGTTGGAAACCATGCTCACAGCACCAGCAGGCAGAGCATCGCCGGACTTGTTCTCGGCGGGAGCACCGGCATCGACAATGCGAGAGATTTCGCCAGCCGCAGCGGGCAGATCCTCAGAGGTGACATTCTTGACAGGAGAACCGTCGGCGAACGCAGTGACGCTGACGCTCAGAACCAGAGCAACAACAAGCAAGACAGACAAAAACTTCTTCATGATTCTTCCTCCTCTTTGCCCCGGAAAACACAGCTTCATTTCAGAGGCAAATCCTTACTAAACTATACGCTGTTATAATATACCTCACAAAAAAATATTGCAAGTATTTTTTTCAATTTTTTGTCTTAGTTTTTTAACCATTTTCGACTTGTCTCCCTGCGCTTTGATTGTGCATCTTGCCCCGTCGCCGCGGCAGGGAGCGCGGGTCATAAGAGCAGCTTATCGAAAACGCGGTTTTTGCTACAGCTCACGGGCCGCATAGAAGCGAACTGCCAGGCGCCACGACAGCGCATAGATGCCCAGCAAAACCGCCGCCGCCAGCAGAACGATGGGAAACCCAAGGTTCAGCCTGATCTCCGCCGCGGCGTCGGCGCCGACCATGGCCAGCGCAAGGCCGCCGAAATAAAAAACATAGTAGAACAGTCTCCCCCGCTCAGAGCCCAGCTTAAAAATCACCGGCAGCAGCAGCGACATGGGCAGCAGCCCCGCGCACAGCATGGTGATCACCGTGGCGTACAGCTCCGGCGTGCCCGCACGGTGGTGGCGCAGCGCTCCCAGCAGGCACAGCACAAACAGCAGCGCCGTATAGCACAGACCGATCAGATACTTCTCGCTCACCTGCGTGCGGCGGGAAACGGGCATGGCGTCGCAGGTACGGTCGAAGTGGAAGCGTTCATCATAGGAAATGAGGGCGGTGATCAGCGCCGCGCTCATCGCCAGCGGAAACACCGTAAAGAAGGGCGTGTCAGGACTGAAAAAGCCGACGGCTACAAAGACAAGGTCCAGCAGCAGAATCGTCCGCGCGTATTTTGTCATCACCAGCCAGTCCTTATACAGCAGCGCTTTCATCCCGCTCCTCCTTTACCATAAACACAAACAGCTCCTCCAGCGTGACGGGGCTGACTGTCACGCCGGCAGGCAGCGCAGTGCGCCGCACGATCGCGGCTACACCGTAGGGGCTTTCCTTCTTTCCGATCACCGCGGCGGGGTCGACCGTTGCCAAGGTCGCCGCCGTGCACCGCAGCAAGCCGTATTCCTCCAGCAGCACGTCCTTTTCCTCGCGGAGCATCAGCTGTCCTTTGTGCAGAAAGGCAATGTAATCGCAGAGCTTTTCCAGGTCGCTGACAATATGGGAGGAAATCAGCACCGCGTGCGTCTCGTCGCGGGTAAAATCGCTGAGCAGACGTACCACCTCGTCCCGTGCCACGGGATCAAGGCCCGAAGTCGGCTCATCCAACAGCAGCAGCCGCGGCTTATGGGCCAGTGCAATGGCGATACCGAGCTTCATGCGGTTGCCCCTGGACAGCTCCTTAAAGGGCTTGGCGGCGGGGATATCCAAGCGCGTCAGAAGCGCCGTAAACGCGGCCGCGTCCCAATTGCGGTAGATCCCGGTCATCATCTTCCCCACCTGCTCCGCTGTCATGCAGTGCGGCAGGCCCGGCTCATCCATTACCACGCCGATCTCCTCCTTCACCGCGGTCAGGTCCCCGGCAATATCCGTCCCCAGCAGCGCGGCCTTGCCGCCATCTGGCTCTGTCATCCCCAGCAGCAGGCGAATCGTGGTGCTCTTGCCCGCGCCGTTTTCTCCCACCAGGCCGAGGATGCAGCCCGTCGGCAGCGTCAGGCTCAGGCCGCCCAAGGTGAAATCGCCGTAGCTCTTTGTCAAATTCCTGATCTCAATGGCGTTCATGCCTCTTCCTCCAACAGATCATAAAGTTCCGAAAGCGCCTCCCGGCTCAGGCCGCAGGCTGCAGCCAGCTCCCGCACCCTGTGCAGATGCTCCTCCAGCTCGCGCAGCTGCGTCTCCCGCAGCAGCTCCCGGTTGACCGGGGCGACAAAGCTGCCCTTCCCCGGCACGGTATAGATCAGTCCCGCCGCCTCCAGCTCGTCATAGGCGCGCTTGGTGGTGATGACGCTGATCATCAGATCCTTGGCCAGCGCCCGGATCGAGGGCAGCGCCTCGTTCTCCCGCAAGCTCCCGGAAAGGATCTGTTCCTTGATTTGGGCCAGGATCTGCTCATAGATCGGCTGGCCGCTTCGGTTGTCGATAAAGATTGTCATGACGTGCCTCGCTCTTCAACTGTGTATGTACAGTATATACAGTATAAACGCTCTTGTCAAGCACGTTTCTAAAAAATGTTGACAAACGCGAAAAATCTGCTATATTGATAACGAAAACTGAACACCTTATCAAGAGTGGTGGAGGGAACGGCCCTGTGAAGCCCGGCAACCTGCGCAAGCGTGGTGCCAAATCCGGCGGTGATACGAAAGATGAGGCTTTGCAGCAAACTTTGACGCTCCGTCGGAAACGACGGGGCTTTTGTTTATATTGTTTATAATAGAAAGGAAAAGATTCTATGAGCCATTATCTGTTTACATCCGAGTCGGTGACCGAGGGTCATCCCGACAAAATCTGCGACCAGATTTCCGACGCGGTGCTGGACGCGATCCTGGAGCAGGACCCCATGGGCCGCGTCGCCTGTGAGACTACGGTCTCCACGGGTCTGGTGCACATCATGGGCGAGATCAGTACCGAGTGCTACGTGGACATTGCCAAGATTGCCCGCGGCGTCATCCGGGACATTGGCTACGACCGCGCCAAGTACGGCTTTGACTGCGACACCTGCGGCATCATCACCAACATTGACGAGCAGTCCGGCGACATTGCCATGGGCGTGGACAAGGCCCTGGAGAACAAGACCGGCGAAGTGGACGAGCTGCAAAATGGCGCCGGTGACCAGGGCATGATGTTTGGCTACGCCTGCGACGAGACGCCGGAGTTGATGCCGCTGGCGATTTCCCTGTCCCACAAGCTGGCCAAGAAGCTCACCGCCGTGCGTAAGAGCGGAGAGCTGGACTACCTGCGGCCCGACGGCAAGACGCAGGTCACCGTGGAGTATGACGAGCAGCGCCATCCCGTCCGGGTCGACACCGTGGTCATCTCCACCCAGCACGCCCCGGAGGTGGAGCTGGAGACCATCCGCCGCGACATGATCGAGAAGGTCATCAAGGCCACCGTCCCGGCCGAGCTTCTGGACGCCAACACCAAGTACCTTGTCAACCCCACCGGCCGCTTTGTCATCGGCGGGCCCCAGGGCGATTCGGGTCTGACCGGCCGCAAGATCATTGTCGATACTTACGGCGGAAGCGCTCCCCACGGCGGCGGCGCCTTCTCC
>JAFTGE010000063.1 GCA_017458085.1 Oscillospiraceae bacterium | reverse complement strand
TATTGCCAACAGCTTCAGGTTTTTCGTTCCCTTGGTCTCTTGATTTTATCAAATCGTTACAGTACAATCAACACAACAGGAAAGGCTTCAATAATAATTGCAGGAAGGAACATTTATGGATAGGTTCAAACAATTTGTCGGTGTTCTTTCTTTAAAAACACGTAATGACATCGGAGGTAACACAGATGAATACCTCGCCCATCAGGCAAACGTGAAAGATCTGATGTACTATCAGAATACACGGCAAGTAATGAGGCGTTTGCGTGAAAACAGAAATGATCGATAACAAGCAATTCTATAATAAACTTCTTCAGCTTGCCGCACCGATCGCCTTCCAGAGTCTGATGCTCGCCTCTGTTGCGGCAGGAGACGCGTTGATGCTCGGACGCATCGCGCAGGAAGAGATGACGGCGGTTTCCCTCGCCACACAGATCCAGTTTGTCCAAAATATGTTTTTAATGGCGATCACCGGGGCAGGCGCGATCCTTGGCGCGCAGTACTGGGGAAAAGGCGACAGGGAGACGCTGCGGAAACTGTTTAACCGGATGCTGCGCTCGGCCGTGCTTCTGTCCCTGATCTTTTTTATCGCCTGTGAACTTGTGCCCGGAGTCCTGATGCGCGCTTTCACACAAGATGATGTCCTGATCCGAATCGGCAGCGCCTATCTGCGGACAGCAGGCTGGTCCTATCTGTTGAGCGGGATCTCACAGTGCTATCTTGCCACGTTGAAGGTCACAGACCATGTCAGGGCGAGCGCCTGGATCAGTTCGGGAGCGGTGGTGTCAAATATTCTGCTGAACGCGGTGCTGATTTTTGGTCTGCTTGGAATGCCGCGCATGCAGGCCCGTGGCGCCGCACTTGCCACCACGATTTCCCGTGTGATCGAGCTGCTGTTTTGCATCGTTGTTTCCGCCGGTCACGATCATGTTCGTCCGAAATGGAGCAGGATCTTCCACCGGGAAGGACAGCTTTCCGCGGATTTTCTAAGACAATGTCTGCCCCTCATGGGCGGTTCTCTGCTCTGGGGCGTGGGCTTTACCTCGTATACGGCGATCATGGGACATATGGGGAGCGATGCGGCGGCGGCCAATTCGGTTGCCTCCGTTGTGCGCGATCTGATTTGCTGCGCATGCAACGGTATTGGAAGCGCGGCAGGGATCATGGTCGGCAACGAATTGGGAGCCGGAGAATTGGAACAAGGGAAAGCGTATGGAATCAAGCTGAAAAATCTTTCCTTTGTGATCGGCTTTGCATCGACGGGGCTCGTGCTGGTCATCACGCCTTTGGTTGTAAAAATGGTCATCCTCACAGACGCCGCGCGCGGCTATTTAACAGGCATGATGATAATTATGGCTGTCTATATGATCGGACGCTGTGTGAACACGGTGACGATCAATGGCGTCCTGGACGGCGGAGGGGATACCTTGTTTGATATGTATAGTCTCGCCGTGTGTATGTGGGGGATCGCCATTCCGCTTGCCGTCCTGGGCGCCTTCGTTTTTCACTGGCCGGTACTGTTCGTATACGCGTGTACCTGTCTCGATGAAGTCGGTAAAATCCCATGGGTGATGATCCGTTTCCAAAAATATAAGTGGGTACAGAATTTAACGCGGTGAAAGGAGATCCAAGGCGCAAATATCTTGAAAGGGTGAAAGGATGAGGATTGAACACATCGCCCTCTATGTGAGCGATCTGGAAGCAGCAAAGGACTTTTTTGTCACATTCCTTGGTGCAAGCGTCGGTGCATTGTATCACAATACAAGAACCGATTTTCGGTCGTATTTTATCAGCTTTGATGACGGTGCGAGAGTGGAACTCATGAACAAACCGGGGATCATGGATGCGGACAAAGCTGTAAATTGCACCGGTTACGCCCATGTTGCGTTCAGTGTTGGCAGTAAGGAGCGGGTGGACGAGCTGACTGAGCTGCTGCGAAATGCCGGCTATGAGGTGGTCAACGGCCCAAGAGTCACAGGCGACGGCTATTATGAAAGCTCTATCGCAGCGGTGGAGGGAAACCTGATCGAGCTGACCGTGTAATAGAGAGAAAAGGCAAAACACTGCGAACAGCCCCCGGGACCTTGCGGTACAAGGTTCCCGGGGGCTTTCCGTTGATTGTGCGTTTCTCTCCCTGCTCAGCCTTGGGCGAGCTTTTTGTACTTGGCGTAACGGCGGGCGGTGAAGCTCTCGGCCTCGGCAAAGAGCTTTTCCGCTCTCTCCGGGAAGGTGCGCGTGAGCGCGGCAAAGCGCGTCTCGCCCATCATGTACTCCCGCAGCTTGCCGTCCGGCTCCTTGGAGTCGAGCGTGAAGGGATTCTTGCCCTCCTTCTCGTTGTCCGGGTTGTAGCGGTACAGCGGCCAGAAGCCACACTCCACTGCGGCCTTGCCCTCGTCCATGGCCTTGGCCATGCCCTTGGAGAGCCCGTGGTTGATGCAGGGAGCATAGGCGATCACGATCGAGGGACCGTGATAGGCCGCCGCCTCCTTGAGGCACTTGATCAGGTGCTCGGGGTTGGCGCCCATGCACACCTGCGCCACATACACATAACCATAGGTGGAGAGGATCAGGCCCAGGTCCTTCTTCGGCGTCTCCTTGCCGGCAGCGGCGAACTGCACCGACGCGCCGGTGGGCGTAGCCTTGGAGGACTGACCGCCGGTGTTGGCGTAGAGCTCGTTGTCCACCACCAGCACGTTCAGGTCCAGACCGGTGGCCATGACATGGTCCAGACCGCCGTAGCCGATATCGTAGGCCCAGCCGTCGCCGCCGAACATCCAGATCGCTTTCTTGGTCAGGGTATCCTGCCGCTCGGCGATAAAGTCGATATCCGCGCTCTTCTCCGCGGTGCGGGCGATGGCCTCGCGCACCGCGTCGGAGAGCTCCGCCGTCTGATCGACGTCGTCGCCGTCCTTGAGCCAGGCCTCCAGCGCCGCTTTGAGTTCGGCGTCGGCGGTCGACTCCACAATACTGCGCGCGTGCATCTTGGTCTGCTCCCGCAGCTGCTCGGCGGAGAGGCTGATGCCCAGCGCGAACTCGGCATTGTTCTCAAACAGGGAGTTGGAGAAGGCCGGACCGAAGCCGCGCTTGTTCACCGCCTGCGGGAAGGTCGGCGTGTAGAAGCCGTAGGCCTGGGAGCAGCCGGTGGCGTTGGCGACATACAGCCGGTCGCCAAAGAGCTGGGTCAGCAGCTTGATATAGGGCGTCTCGCCGCAGCCGGGGCACGCGCCGGAGAACTCATACAGCGGCTGTTCGAACTGGCTGCCCTTGGCGGAGAAGCGGTCCATGGGGTTCTTCTTCTCGCTGAGCGTCAGGCAGTGATCCCAGTTTTTCTGCTCATCGAGCACGTCGTCCAGCGGGACCATCTCCAGCGCCTTGTCCTTGGCCGGGCAGACATTGGCGCAGCTGCCGCAGCCCTGGCAGTCGAGCACATCCACCTGGATGCGGAAGCGGTAGCCCTCAAAGCCCTTGCCCACGGCCTTTTTGGTCACGCAGCTCTCAGGGGCCGCGGCGGCCTCCTCCTCGGTAAACAGGAAGGGACGGATCGCCGCGTGCGGGCAGACCAGGGAGCAGCGGTTGCAGCCGATGCACTTGTCCGCATCCCAGACGGGGACGTTGTCGGCCACGCCGCGCTTTTCGTACTTGGCCGCGGCTACAGGCATGATACCGTCGGAGTAGTCTTTGAAGGCGCTGACGGGGATACTGTCGCCGTCGGCTTTGTTCATGGGGATCTGGATGCTGCGGATGAACTCCGGCAGGCTCTCGTCCACCTGGATAGGCTCGTCCTGGAGCTCAGCCCATTCCGCGGGGATCTCGATCTTCACCGCGTCGGTGAGGCCCCGCTCGATCGCGGCCAGGTTCATGTTGACCACCTTCTCCCCCTTGCGGGAGAAGGTCTTGACGGCGGCGTCCTTCATATACTTTTCCGCGTCCTCGATCGGGAGCACGCCCGCGAGCTTGAAGAACGCGGCCTGCAGCACGGTGCTGATGCGATTGCCGAGTCCGATCTCGGCGGCGATGTCAGTCGCGTCGATGGTGTAGAAATTCACCTTGCGCTCGGCCAGCAGGCGCTTGGCCCGGTTGGGCAGGTTTTCGATCAGCTGCTCGCCCTTCCAGCGCGTGTTCAATAGGAAGATGCCGCCGGGCTTGACCTCCTTGACGATATCGTAGGTGTGCATATAGCTCTGCTTATGACAGGCTACGAAGTCGGCCATCGTCACATAGTAGGTGGAGAGGATCGGCTCATGCCCGAAGCGCAGGTGGCTCCGCGTCAGACCGCCGGACTTCTTGGCGTCGTACTGGAAATAGGCCTGCACATACTGGTCGGTGTTATCGCCGATGATCTTGCAGGAGTTCT
>JAFTGE010000062.1 GCA_017458085.1 Oscillospiraceae bacterium | reverse complement strand
TAGACACTTTTTATTGAAAAGGCGCCGCTTGATGCGTCGCCCATCTGCGCGAAAGCGCAGATGACGTCTCATACAGTTTCCGACGCGCTTACGCGCTATTAAAAGTAGACGTTGTCTACTTTTAATGGGAAACTAGTATAACAGGATTTTCCGAAAACCGCCGGCTGGAAACGGTTCTCTGTTGACAAACGGGTCGATTTGTGCCATGATGCAGTTCCAAGAAAGGAAGGCAAGTATGATAAAGAAAGCGTTTATCCCGGCGCTGCTGTGCCTGCTGCTGATCGTCAGCCTGCCCGTCGCAGCCTACGCCGATGAATATTGCAGCCTCGGCAGCTATACCGCCGGGGAGGAGATCAATTGCTTCATTGCCGCCATTGATCCCGGCGCGGTCTACAGCGCCGATGAGCTGCCGCCCGGCTGTGAGCTGGAGGCGGTGACGGCGGGTGAGGCTGCGTATCTCACGCTCAGCGGCACGCCCACGGTCGCGGGCAGCTATGAGTTTACCGTGACGGCTGGCGAGTCCATCGTCTGCTCTCTGGACATCTGCCCCGCCATGCCGACGGTGCGCGTGTCGGATGACCTGCGCTGTCTGCCCGGCGGCTCTGTCACCCTGGAGGCCGCGGCCGAGACCGGCGACGGCGGCGCGCTCAGCTATCAGTGGTGCAGCGGCGCGGGCCTCATGGCCGAGCCGATCCCCGGCGCGACCGACCGCAGCTACAGCGTCACCTTTAACGAGACGGGCACCTATCTCTACTCCTGCGAAGTGACCAACACCAACGGCGGTCAGACGGTGTCCGTTCTGTCCGGCCCGGTTACGGTGACGGTCTATGAACCGGCGGTTTTGTCCGTGCGGGTGGAGACCATGCCGACCAAGACCGATTACATGGTGGGCGACCTGTTTGACCTCACGGGCCTGACCCTGCGCGTCAATTACGATGACGGCAGCCAGAAGGTGGTCAGCGACGGCTTTTCCGTCTATCCCGCGAAGCTGGATAACCCCGGCACCCAGAGCGTGCGCGTCACCTATGAGGGGCGCAGCTGCGGCCTGACGGTCATGGTAGAAAAGGCCGAGGCGAAGGTGGAGGGCATCGGCGTGCTGACCCTGCCCGACAAGACCGCCTACAAGACCGGCGACAGTCTGGAAACGGCGGGTCTGGCAATCCGCGTCTACACCGACGACGGCGGGCACTTTGACGTCAGCTCCGGCCTTGACTGCTCGCCCACCGTGCTGGATAAGGAGGGCCGCCAGACCGTTACCGTCAAGTATGCCGAAAAAACCTGCACCTTCACCGTCACCGTGGAGCCGAGCAAGGTCGTCACCGGCATCTCCGTGCTGACCCCGCCCGACACCACCAGCTACACCGTGGGCGACCGGATCGATACCAAGGGTCTGTCCATCCGGGTCAATACCAATAAGGGCCCCGAGCCCGTGACCGAGGGCTTCACCGTTACCCCCAAGGTGGTGACCAGCCCCGGCACCCAGGAGATCACCGTCATCTACGGCCAGTACAGCACGAAGTTTAACGTGACCGTGGCGGAGGCCGCCGCCATTACCCCCACGCCGAAGCCCACCCCGACCCCCTCGGCCACGCCTGCGGCCGAGACGCCGGAGCCTTCACCGAGCGCCGCCGAGACGCCGCGGGTCACCTCCGTGCCTTCGACGGCGCGCCGCGGCCCCAGCGCGGTGGTGGTCGTGTTCCTGGTCATCGCGGTGCTGGCCCTGGCGGGTCTGGGCGCTTATGGATGGTATCTGCGGCGCAGCGGCGGCTTTGCCGCGGAGGAGACGGATACGCCCGTCCCGCCGACGCAGCCGAAAGCCCCGGCTCCGGCGCCTGTCCCGCCGCAAGCCGCGCCGGAGGACGATTTCGTCATCACCATCCCGGAGCTGTCCGAGGAGCTGAACACCCCGGACGACCGGCCTCCGGAGAAAAAGGAAGAATAATACTATTTTTCAATAAAATGTAGACACATTTTATTGAAAAGGCGCCGCTCGATGCGTCGCCCATCTGCGCAAAAGCGCAGATGACGTCTCATACAGTTTCCGACGCGCTAACGCGCTATGAAAAGTAGACTTTGTCTACTTTTCATGGGAAACTAGTATAATACTAAAAAAGACACGCTGCAAAGCGTGTCTTTTTTAGCTTATGGGCTCGTTGATAAACGCGTCGTAGTACAGGGCGTTGCCCTGCTCGAGCGTTTGGATCAGCTGTTCGACATTCCCGGTGTCGGTATAAAACCCGAAGCCCTGCGCCAAAAGCCGCTCGTCGGCGTTCCCGTTCCAGATGACGTCGATGATCCGGTCGCCGACCTCGGCCAGATAGTGGCTGGTGTCCATGTAATTGTCGCTGTCGAGCGTGATGTCGTTATAGCCGCTGAAATTATAAAAGGGCGTGATCTGTGCCAGACGGCGGAGGAAGCTGAAATAGTCCCCGCGCTCCAGCGCGCCGGTATAGGTGGCGTAATGCATGGGCGTGACAAAGACGGTCAGCCGGACTCCGTTTTCCCGGCAGAGCCGGGCGATCTCCTCCATGGCGGCCATGGCGCCGTCCAGATACGACGGCCCGGACAGATCCTCCCGGGTGTGGGGGCTGTATTGTCCCCGTTCGCCGTATACGATCGTGGAGCCACTGGCGTAAAAGTCAGCCTCCTGCTGCGCGTTGCGGCTGCTGTAGCGGATGATCTCCAGCGCATCCAGCGCCACCACCGGGCACAGATACAGCTCGGCAAAGCGCAGCGGGTGACGGCGCAGATACTCATACGGCGCGCGCTGATGCTGCCGGAGATTGTCGTCCGGATCGTTCCGATAGGACAGATCGTCGATCTCGATGATGATGTTCTTCGGCACGATCCCGTGATGGAGCATGGTTTTGAGATTGTCCAGATGCTCCCGCGGCAGCGCCATGGAGCCGGTCATGTTGTAGGCGCGCGCGCCGGAGAGCTTTTGCGCGTTGACAAAGCCGACGCGCGAGGAGCCGAACAGGAAGGTGTCGAACTTCTCCGGCTCATGGAGCACATAGACCATCTTGATGTAATTTTTATTTGGCTCCACGCCGTTTTCCCGGTAGGACAGCGGGTGAAAGACATTGTAGGGGTCGATACCCACGCACAGCCCCGCCGCCGTCAGCGCGAAAATCAGCGCGAAGGCCAGCGTCTTGATCAAAAACTTTTTCATGGCGTCACCCTCAGAACTGGAAATAGATAAAGGAGACGTCCCCGTGGTAATGGCACAGCAGCGTCGTCAGCCCCACCAGCAGGTACGCGCCGTAGCGCAGCCACCACCGCTGCCTGTCGAGCCAGAGCAGCACGTCCGTGCGCAGACTGGCCCAGTCATAGGCCGCCAGCAGCGCCAGCGCCGCGGCGAGGATCTTCTTGCTGACCGCCAGATGCGCCGAGAAGAAGGCCGCGCCCTCGCGCAGATACACACCGGGGGAGGAAAGCCCCCGGAACATGTGGCCGAGGACAAAGCAGGCGTCGTGCAGGGTGTCGGCGCGGAAAAAGACCCAGGCGGCGCTGGTGAACACGAACACGCCCAGCACCCGCAGCGCCCGCAGCACGCCGGAGCGGGATTCCCGCCGCGCCAGCCCCAGCCGATCCTCGCCCACGCGGGCCAGGCCGTGCATACCGCCCCAGACCACAAAGCTCCAGTCCGCCCCGTGCCAGAGGCCGCTCAGCAGAAAGGTGGCCATCAGATTCAGGTCGTGCCGTGCGGGGCTGACCCGGCTGCCGCCCAGCGGGATATAGACGTAGTCCCTGAACCAGGTGGAAAGCGAGATATGCCAGCGCGCCCAGAACTGCCGCAGGCTGCCGGAGAGGTAGGGGCACTGGAAGTTTTCCGCAAGATCGATGCCCAGCAGCTTGCCGCAGCCGAGGGCGATATCCGAATAGCCGGAAAAGTCGCAGTAGATCTCAACCGAAAACAGCGCCGCCGCCAGCAGCAGCGCCATCCCCCCACAGGCGGACAGGTCGCCGTAGACCGCGTTGACATAGGCGGCCAGATGGTCGGCAATGACCATCTTTTTGAAAAAGCCCCAGACCATCCGCCGCAGACCGTAGCTGGCCGCGGCGTAGTCAAAGCGCCGTTCGGCGCGCAGCTGCGGCAGGAGCTTGTCCGCCCGTCCGATCGGACCGGAGACCAGCTGCGGGAAAAAGGCCACGAACAGCGCATAAAAGCCCAGGTGCCGCTCGGCCTTCACCCGGCCGCGATAGACGTCGATCTCATAGCCGACGGTCTGAAAGGTGTAGAAGGAGATGCCCACCGGCTGCAGCAGCCGCAGCGTCAGCGGCTGCACGGGGATCGCCAGCAGCGAAAGACCGGCCGCGAGCGTGCGCGAGAAAAAGCCCAGATACTTGAACACAAGCAGCGGGCACAGCGACAGGCACACCGCCAGCGCCAGCAGCGCCTTTTTCCCGCGTCCGGGGCGCATGTGCTCCAGCCACAGCCCCGCGCCGTAGCTGACCAGCACCGCGTAGCCCAGCGTCAGCAGGAAGGCCGCCGACCAGCCCGAATAAAACCAGAGGCTGGCCGCCAGCAGAAAGACCCACCGCACCCGATGGGGCAGCAGCCAGTATAGGAGAAAGACGATGGGCAGAAACACCGCAAAGCCCAGAGAAGTGAACAGCATGGTTTTTGTCTGCCCCTTTCATAAATACTCGGTGTCGGCTTAAAACCAGCACCAGTCATAACCCGCGTTGCCCGGCTGGTGCAGGCAGTATGCGCCGATCACCAGATGCCCCAGCAGCAGCACGATGCCCACAGCGACCCGGACCCGGTCGCGCCGGGCTTTGAAGTCCGCCGTCTGCATCATGCGAAACAGCAGGCCGATCGCCAGGGCAAACAGCGACGGGTACAGCGCGAGACTGCCCCAGGTGAAGTTGCCGTCGTTGGCGCGGAAACCGGTCTCTGTGAAGACGATGGCCTCCACGATCGCCACCGCGTTGACCGCGGCGATCAGGCCGATGTGCTCCCGCTGCTCCGTTTCGCGCCGACCCTGAATCGGCAGCGTCCACAGCGGCAGCAGCAGCCCCCGCAGGTACATGACCAGCGTCCCCAGCAGCATGGCGCCGGACAGCCGCTGTACGGTCACGCCGGAGCTGGTTCCGGCAAAGTTGTCGGCAAACAGCACCAGATACTGCCAGATGCAGGCCAGCCCCGTGATCAGCGCCGGAATGCCGACCAGCACCTCGTTTTTGAGCTGCCGACCCTTTGTCTGCACCAGGTCGATCACCAGCAGCACCGCCAGCATCGGCAGGAAGGCAAAGGCAAAATTGGGCTTAAACAGCGTCGCGATCAGCAGCGACAGCCCAAACCCCAGCCAGGACCGCAGGGGGAGCTGTTCATGCCGCCGATCCCAGCAGTCGAAGAAGAACAGCAGCGTGAGCGGGACAAAGCTGCGGCTGAAGAGCACCGTCATATTGTGCAGGAGGTTGCCGTTGTACGCGCCGATGTACATCTCCGTCTGGTAGCCGGGGATGATCCACGGCCCGCAGATATGGGCCAGCAGCGCCGCCAGATACAGGCAGCGCCCATCCAGCTCCGGCAGCAGCCGCCGCAGCAGCAGCCACACCGTCACGATGCCGAACAGCTGGTTCCCGGCCAGCACCAGCGACAGGGCCGTCTGGCCGAAGTGCTCGTCCCGCAGCGACCAGAGGAAGCGGATGATGTAGGAGCTCAGGCCGTAGTCCGCGTGCTGCATGGCGAGCTTAACGTGGTTTGGCACGTCGGAGATGATATAGTCGACGCACATCAGATAGAAGATGCGCTGCCAGCGCCAGAGCAGCGCCAGCGTCAGCGTCAGACCCAGGGCCAGGCACAGCCTGGGCCATGGGCTTTTTTTGTTCAGCATGGGGTGACTCCTTACTTTCCGTCAATATCGCTGAAGTACCGGGCGCGTTCCGCGCCCTTCAGCCCGAACATCCGGCACAGCACATCCAGATAGCTCTGCCGCCAGTTGTCGTCCTCGATCATGCTGCGCAGCTGCCGGATGTCCCGGTCAAAGCTCGCCGCGGTCTTGCCGAGCTGGGCGAAATCCCGTGCGATCTCGGGGCGGACCTCGGCGGAGAGCCGGTCGATCTCTTCCAGCACCGTCTCGTTGTTCAGCGTGTCGCGCAGCAGCTCGTTTGCCCGCCGCAGGAAGCGATCCCGGAAGTCGTCGTTTTTCATCAGCGGCAGCACCGCCGAGGAGATCTGAATGTGGTCCGCGGCGTAGTCGCTCATCAGGTTGGTGGACATGGTGTAAAGATTGTTGAAGGTGGCGTCCAGATCGTAAAACAGGATGCGCCATTTGCCGTCGTCCTCGGCGGAGCGGACATAGCGGAGGTTACCCATGGTGACGTCGGTGTTGCCGCAAAAGCCCTCGATGATGAGCCAGTCAATGAGGCAGTCGATGTCCATCTTCTGACAGAAAAGGGCGTACTGCGCGTCATCGGACAGATCGCCGTACTGCGCCGGGGCGAAAAGATCCTGAAAGATGTCGCTGCCGTAGGGGACGGGCGCCTCGTAGAGCTGCACGCTGTTGCGGCTGACGCCCATGAGGTCGGCATAGAGCTGCTCGTTGGCCTTTTCCTTGACGGTGTAAAGCCCCGTGTATTCGCCGTTGATGTACAGCACGCAGTAGAGGCTGCGCTGATTGATCACCTGCAGTCCGGCGCGCTCGGCCAGTTCCTGGCACAGCTCGTTGCGGATGACGGCGCGGCTCTGATCCTGTCCGGCCCGCAGCAGGAGATTGGTGAAGCGGGTCACGCCGCCCCCGAAAATGTCGTAGTTGAGCTCCTCCTGGCCGTAGGCGCCGCGAAAGCGCAGGGCCATGTTCTTCTTGCGCTCGGCGAGGCTTGTCTCGCCGTTCATGCTGATGCCGCAGGGGATGGTGAAGGCGCCGCCCTCCTGATACAGGCTCAGCGCTCCGGGCAGCTCATAGCCCTTGCGTCCGTCGCCGTACATCAGCGAAAAGTCCTGCGGGCTGTCGGTGACGAGGCTGGCCACGGGCAGGCTGTGCCCCTCGTTGAGAATATAGCTCAGATTCAGGGCGCGGCTGGGCAGCGCGCCGTCCTCGATGCAGACTGCGCGCAGCACGCAGGTTTGCGTCACGGTCAGCGGCCCTGTGTACCGCGGGCTTGCCGCCGTGGGCAGGGAGCCGTCCAGGGTGTAGCGGATCTCGCCTGCGCCGTCAAGCGCAACGTCGACCGCCTTCACGTTTTCAAAGACGCCGTCGGCTGTGAGACTGACGGGCGCGGCGCTGACGCGGCGCTTCCCGCCGGCGTTGTCCGTGCCGGGGGAAGGCGCGGCAAAGTAAAACCAGCCGGGCTGCCCGTCCATGCGGCCGTAGCTGCCGCCGGCGGGGATGTCGCGCAGGCTGACCTGATCCCACAGCGTCCCCGCGGCATCGGACAGATACAGCTGCTCATGGGCCGAATCGAGGGCAAAGCCTGTGTTGGGCACATCCCCGAGGCGGACCGCGCTGTCGTCCTCGCAGGCGATCAGGAGAAGCTCCCCGGCGGCCAGTGTCCGCTCCGGCAGACGCCAGCGGAGGCGGTTGTCCTCGCTGTCGCTCAGCCAGTAGTCGCTCAGCCGTACACTGTGATTGGAAACATTTTTGATCTCGACCCAGTCGCTGGTGGTGGAATAGCCGATGGTCAGCCCGGCAAGGTTTGCCGTCATAACCTCGTTGATCACCAGATCCCCGTTGGGCCACAGCGTCTGCTGATAGCGTTCGTAGCCCTCGGCGCTGTTTTCGTAGCCCGGCGTGGGGTAGAGGCAGGGTCCCCATTGACCCGCCTCGTCCCGCGCCATGGATACGTCCGCCTCGCAGCCGCCGCAGCTGACCTCATCTACCAGCGCGCCCGCGCTGTCGTAGAGCCAGACGTGTTCCTCCCCCGAGAGGGCGAAATCGGTGTGCATAACGGAGCCGGTGTGATTTTTCCTGGACGCAAATACCAGCAGCCGGTCCCCGTCCAAAAGCTTTGTCGACGGGAAGACCCAACCGCGCTCGCCCTCCTTGTCGGAAAGACTCCATCCGGCAAAGTCGATGATCTCGCCGGAGCCGTTATAAATCTCGATCCAGTCGGAAAAATCCCCGTCCTCGTCTGCGACGACGGCCTTGTTCTTTTCCATAAGCTCCGCGATATACACCTTGCCCCGCATGGCGGAGTTGGGCACGGGCGTCGGCGTGGCCGTGGGCGCGGCGGCCGCCGGTGCTGCCGGCTGCGGATCGGGCGCGGGCCTCATCCGGATGCGTACGGTCACTATGGTCAGCGCCGCAATCACGGCAAGGATGGCGGCGAGAGTGATTTTACGGGTCATAATTTCCTCCGGGCCCGCGGAGCGCGGGCGGAATCCGTGATCGTTCTTTGCGGCAAAAGCCGCCTTGAACACATATTATACGGCATTTCGACGTCGGCTGTCAATTCCGCCGCTCTTGCCTGCGCGGGGGATCTCTGGTATACTGAGAAAAAAGGCGCGCCCTTTCACAAGGTGCGCTTACAAGGATTGATTCTATGGAAACTGTTGTCATTATCGGCGGCGGCGCCTCCGGCATGGCTGCGGCGCTGACCGCGGCGGAGACGCCGGGCCGCCGCGTCGTTCTGCTTGAGCGGCAGCAGCGCGTCGGCCGCAAGCTTCTGGCCACGGGCAACGGCCGCTGTAACCTTACCAACACCGGCGCCGCGCCGGAGAATTACCACGGGGAAAACCCGGATTTTGTCCTGCCCGCGCTGCGCGCCTTCCCACCGTCGGCGGCGATCGCGTGGTTTCGCGGTCTGGGGCTTGTCACCGTGGAGGAGTACGGCGGCCGGGTCTATCCCCTGTCCAACGCGGCCAATTCCGTGGTGGACGTGCTGCGCTTCCAGCTGGAGCAGAGCGGCGTGGAGGTCAAAACCGCCTGCCCCGTGCGGGAGCTTCTGCGCGCCGGGACGGGCTACACCGTCGTCACGGATGGGGAAAGGCTCTGTGCGGACAAGGTGATTGTGGCCTGCGGCGGCGCGGCGGGTGCCAAGCTCGGCGGCGTCATGGACGGCTATGCGCTCTTAAAGCCCCTGGGCCATAAACGTACCGCGCTCTATCCCGCGCTGGTGCAGCTTGTCACCGCGCCGGAGTATCCCCGCGCCCTCAAAGGCGTGCGGGCCGACTGCGCCCTGCGGCTGCTGCTGGGCGGGGAGCTTCTGGCCGAAAGCGCCGGGGAGCTTCAGTTTACCGAGACGGGTGTCTCCGGCCCCGCGGCCTTCGACGTCTCCCGCGCGGCCTCGCTCGGCGGCAAGGGACTGACGCTGTCGGCGGATTTTCTGCGCGGCTATGACGCCGCGGCGGTGCTGGACATGCTGAAAACCCGGCGGGAGAGCCTGCCCGCATTACCGGCGGCGGAGCTGCTGACGGGCATTGTCCACAATCGCCTGGGGAAGATGCTGGTCAAGTACGCGGGCCTGGACGCTGCGGCCCCGGTCGGAGACTTGACGGACGGGGCGCTTGCCGCTGTCGCCGCGGCCTGCAAGGATTTCCGCCTCGCGGTGCAGGGGACCGAGGGCTTTGACAGCGCCCAGGTCACTGTCGGCGGGATCAAAACCGGCGGCTTCAATCCCGAAACGCTGGAGAGCTGGTTCATGCCGGGCCTCTTCGTCTGTGGGGAGCTGCTGGACGTGGACGGCGACTGCGGCGGCTTCAATTTACAGTGGGCCTGGGCCAGCGGCCGCCTTGCGGGGAGGCTGGGCACATGATCCTTGTCCGTTCGCTGCGCCTGGAGGTGGGGGAGGACCTCACCTGCCTCAAATCCAAATGCGCCAAAAAGCTGCATGTCAGTGAGGGCGATATCCTGGCCGTCGAGCCGGTCAAGCGCTCCCTGGACGCGCGGAAGAAAAACGATATTCACTATGTCTGCTCTGCGGCGGTCACGCTGCGCCGCGGGGAGGAAAAGCTCCTTGCCCGCAACGACCGGGACCTGGCGGCCTATACGCCCCCGACCTATGAGATTCCCCCGGTGCGCAGCGCCGAGCGCCCGCTGGTGGTGGGCTTTGGCCCGGCGGGTATGTTTGCCGCGCTGGTTCTTGCCCGTGCCGGGGCGCGTCCCCTTGTGATCGAGCGCGGGCAGGATGCGCTCTCCCGCGCCGCGGCTGTGGCGGCCTTCCGGCAGGGCGGGCCCCTGAACACCGAGTCCAACGTCCAGTTTGGCGAGGGCGGGGCCGGCACCTTCTCCGACGGCAAGCTCAACACCGGCACCCACGATAAGCGCATCTCCTTTGTCCTGCAAGAGTTTGCGGCTCATGGCGCGCCGGAGAGCGTGGTTTACGACGCCAAGCCCCACATTGGCACCGATATTCTCATCGACGTGGTGCAGAATATCCGCCGGGAGATCGTCGCGCTGGGGGGCGAGGTGTGCTTTGAAACGAGGCTTGACGGCCTGGTGACGGAAAACGGCGCCCTCGCCGGGGCACGTCTTTCCACCAGAGCAGGGGAGGAGACCATCCCCTGCCGTCACCTGATTCTGGCCATCGGGCACTCCGCCCGGGACAGCTTCACCTGGCTGCATGAGCAGGGAGTTCCCATGGAGAGAAAGGCTTTTTCCATGGGCGTGCGCATCGAGCATAAGCAAGCTGCCGTGGATCTTGCCCAGTATGGGCGGGAGAGGGGAGCCCTTCCTCCGGCGGACTACAGCCTGAATGTCCACCTGCCCGACGGGGAGAGCGCCTATACCTTCTGCATGTGTCCGGGGGGCAAGGTCTTCGCCGCGGCCTCGGAGACGGGCGGTGTGGTCACCAACGGCATGAGCTATTCCAAACGCGACGGCGAAAACGCCAACGCCGCGCTGCTGGTCACCCTGCGTGCGGCGGACTTCCCCGGCGAGGGGGTGCTGGCCGGGATGGAGTGGCAGCGGCAGATCGAGCGCCGCGCCTTCGCTTATACCGGCTCCTATAAGGCCCCGGCCCAGCGGGTGGGCGATTTTCTGGCGCATCGGCCCAGCGTCGGTCCCGGCGCGGTGACGCCGAGCTACGAGCCGGGGGTTGCCTGGGGCGATCTGCGTGAGGTGCTGCCGGAGAAGGTGACGGCCGTGTTGACCGAGGCCATCCTGGCCCTGGGAAGGAAGCTGCAGGGCTTTGACGATCCCGACGCGGTGCTCACCGGGCCGGAGACCCGGTCATCCTCCCCGGTGCGGATCGTGCGGGATGAGACGCTGCAAAGCGCCCTCCGCGGCCTCTACCCCTGCGGGGAGGGCGCGGGCTACGCCGGGGGCATCACCTCCGCGGCGGTGGACGGCCTGCGCTGTGCCGAGGCGGTGCTACGGGAACTGATATAAGAGAAGCCGCCGGACATTTCTGTCCGGCGGTTTTTATCGTGTCATACTGTTTTCCTATTAAAAGTAGACACTTTTCATTGGAGTCTGGTATCAGGTCCGGTATCTGCCGTGGGGATTAAAGCGTACGGCGTGGCAGCAGGGCTCACGCTTCGGCGGCGGTGGCGGCGGAGGAGGCGGCGGACGGTGACCGTGGGCGTGGCGCGCGTCGTCCTCCACCCGGCGCCAGACGTCCTCAAAGCGCCGCAGCTCACGCTGAAAATCGTGGTTCATGGTATCGACTTCCTTATGATAGTATGTGCACTCCATTCTACGCCGGGACTTGCAAAGACGTGTAAAGTGTGACATAATAAATAGACATTCATCGGAACAAACTGATGCTGGGAGGAAGCTTCTATGCCGAGATTCTTTATGGCCGGGACCAACGTTCTTGGCGGCATGGCGATCATCCGCGGCCGCGACGCCGAGCATGTGCGTGTGCTGCGTCTGCGCCCCGGTGAGGATATGATCATCTGCGACGGACAGGGCACGGACTATAAGTGCCGCCTGGTCAGCGCGGATAAGGAGCAGGTGGAGGCCGAGGTGATCGAGGTCGTGCCCTGCCCGGCGGAGCCGAACATCAAGGTCACGGTGCTCTGCGGCCTGCCCAAGGGGGACAAGACCGACTATATCATCCAGAAGTGCGTCGAGGCCGGGGCCTGTGAGATCATGTTTTTCTCCTCCGATCGCTGCGTGGCCCGTCCGGAGAACCCGGAAAAGAAGCTCGAACGCTGGCAGCGCATCGCAGAGGAGGCCGCCAAGCAGTCGGGCCGCGGCATCATCCCGCAGGTGAGCTGGGCGGGGGATTTCGCCGCCGCGCTGGACGTGGCCGTGAAGAAGGAGCTGCGCCTGTTCATGTATGAGACCGGGGAGCGGGAGGCGCTCAACACCGTGCTGGAGGCCAACCGCACGGCGGCCGACGCTGCCATCATCACCGGGCCGGAGGGCGGCTTTGCCCCCTTTGAGGCGGACCTGGCCCGCGTCTGCGGGCTGCATATCTGCTCCATGGGGGAGCGGATTTTGCGCTGCGAGACCGCGCCGGTCGTGGCGCTTACGGCGACCATGTACGCCACTGGCAATCTATAATTGATCAAAGGCAAGCGGATATACGGGCCTGCGGGGCAGGCCCGTTTTTTATGAGTATGAAATCATCGAAAACGGAAAAGTTCATCTTTCTCGCCGTCCTCGTTCTGGGAGCTGCCGTGCGGCTGTACCGCTTCGGCACGGTGCCGGCGGGCCTGAACCAGGATGAGGCTTTTGCCGCTTATGAGTCCTGGGCGCTGCTGACGGCGGGGGTGGACAGCTCGCTGCACGCCTGGCCGGTCTACCTCACCGCCTGGGGCAGCGGCATGAACGCGCTGGAGACGTATCTGCTCCTGCCGCTGATCGCCCTGTTCGGCACAAAGACCTGGGTTATCCGCCTGCCGCAGCTGCTGGTTTCTCTGCTGAGCATCTTCGCCGCCTGGCGGCTGGGCCGGAGGATCGGCACGGCGCGCACGGGGCTTTTCTTCGCGCTGCTGCTGGCCGTCTGCCCCTGGCATGTGACCATGAGCCGGTGGGGGCTGGAATCCAACCTCGCGCCCGGCTTTCTGCTGTTTGGGCTGTGCTGCTTTCTGCGCGGCCTGGAGGAGCGGCGCTTTCTCTTGCCTTCGGCGCTGTTTTACGGCCTGGCCCTCTACGCCTATTCCGCCATCTGGCCGGTGATGCCGCTGCTGCTGGGGCTGCTCGTGCTGTACTTCCGGCCCAAGGCCGACCGGTATCTACTGGGCGCGGGGCTGATCCTCGCGGTGCTGGCCCTCCCGTTGGTGGCCTTCCTCGCGGTCAACTACGGCTGGGTCGGGGAATTTTCCCTCGGCCCCTTCTCGGTGCCTAAGCTGGTGGAGCTGCGGGCGGAGGACATCTCGCTGACGGCGATCCCGGAAAATCTGAAAACCCTGTGCCGGGTGCTGTTTGCGCGCTCCGACGGCCTCGTCTGGAACAGCCCCGTGCCCTTCGGCCTGTTCCATCCCGTCTCCGTGCCGCTGGCCCTGTTCGGCCTCGGCGCGCTGGTTTGGCGCTTTGCGCGGTCGATGCGGGGGAAGGCAAAGGACCCTGCCGCGGCGCTGCTGATCCAGATTTTCGCGGGCTTCTGCCTGTGCCTGGTCATCACGGTCAACGCCAACCGCATGAATTTCCTGCTGCTGCCGCTGGTGCTGTGCGCCGCGCTGGGGGCGGATGCGCTCTGCTCTCTGGCCGGGCGGCATGCTGCGAAGCTGGCCGTGGGCCTTGCGGCGGCGTATCTGATCTTCTTCGGCCTCTTTGCCAGGAGTTACTTTACCGACTACGCCGACGCCCTGCGCGGGCAGTTCACCTGGGGCGTACAGGACGCGCTGGAGACGGCGCTGGCGCATGAGGGCACGGTCTACGTCACCGACGCGGTGAGCTATTCAAAGCTCCTGCTGATCGCGGAGATCGACCCCTATACCTTCAACGAGACTGTGGAATATGAGCGCTACCCGGCGGCCTATCTCAGTGCCCGGCGC
>JAFTGE010000039.1 GCA_017458085.1 Oscillospiraceae bacterium | reverse complement strand
GTCGTAAATGGTAAAGGGCAGATTGTCCATCGGCTCGCCCACGTAGATCCAGTAGGGCGTCAGCATATCCACGGCCTTCTGGGGAAGATTGAAGGTCTTGATGACCTCGGTGGCGCTGTAGCCGGCCACACGGACAAAGTCCGGGTGCTTTAAGAGCATCTGGGCCTTGCTCATGGGAGGATCGGCCATAGAGATGGCGTCCATGCTGTTGGTAACACGGTCGCAGAGCTTGATGAGCTCATAGACCTTGTCGAAGGTGCCGGGGCAAACAGCGTCCACGTCGTGAGCCATCTGCTCAAAGCCGTCGTGCATGATGGCGTTGATGCCCTCGTTAGGCAGCAGCACGCGGTAACACTCGGGCACAGGCAGCCAATCGATGTCCACACCCACCTCGTCGAGCCATGCGCCGACGACCATGCGCTTATCCTTGGGGCCGATGGACATCATCTCGTGCAGAGAGGCTTCGATCTCAAAGCCGTTGCGCACGTAGTCGGTGGCCACGCCGCCGGGCATGTCGTTTTTCTCCAGGATCAGGATGTCCTTGACGCCCTTTTGCTGAAGCTGCAGGGCCGCTGCCATACCGGCCAGTGCCCCGCCGATGATGACCACGTCATAATGGTCTTTGTAAAATTTCATACTGTCATCCTTTCAAGAAATGCGGAGCGGACTGCGCCGCTCCGCATAGTGGGGCTTAGAAGAAGCGCTCGACCAGCTCGCGGGAGTACTCGGCCGTCTCGTCCATGTCGCCGAAGGACATAACCTCGCCGGCATAGAAGGTGTCGTACTTATCCTGCATGGCCTCGACCTTGTCGTACCAACCGGCGGCATAGTCCTCGGAGAAGACATGGGGGAAGTAGTAGACGGACCACTCGTTGATGACGTTGGAGGCGGGGTTCTTCATCGTCTTGAGGTCATCCAGAACCATCTGCTTGCAGGTGTCGTAGGGGATTTCCTCGGTATTCTTGTGCTTACGCAGGGAGTACGTGGTGATGACCTGCTCGACGGTCTCCTTCCAGCGGCGGTAGTAAACCATCAGGTGGCCCAGGCGCTCGGGAACCATGTTCTCGAACACGTAGTAGGAGATCTCGGGGTGATCCTCGGGCTTGGTCTCGACAGCCAGCACGTCATAGCGCTCGTAGTCGATCTTGGAGAACAGCTCCAGCTCGTCTTCGCGGGCGTCGAAGTACTCGACCATACCCTTCTGTCCGTCGGTGCGCTTGTTGGGGATATAGAGGGGCGCGGTGACGATGATCTTGTCATACTCCTCGACCTCGCCGTTGACGGTGACGAAGACCTTGCCATCCTTGCGCTCGACCTTTTCGATGGTGGAGTTGAGGCGGGCGGGATTCTTCAGGTGGTCGTTGAGCTGCTCCCAGATGTACTGGGTGCCGTTCTTCCAGGTCCAGAGGTTGACGTTGACGAAGTTCATGGTGGTCTGGAAGTCCAGATACTTCAGGACGTAGGCCGCGGGGATCTCGTCAAAGTAGCCGTAGCCGAAGGAGGTAAAGGGTCCGATCCAGACGTCCTGCACATAGGGCACGCCGTTCTTCTCGCAGAACTCCTTGAAGGGCAGCGCCAGATCCTTCAGGTTCTCGTTGACGCCCTCGACGCGCTCACGCTCGGGAGTGACGGCGTAACCGTCGTAACGGCCCTCGGCAACACCGCGGTGGCCGTTGATGTCATAGCCCTTGTACTTGGTCTCCAGCAGCTCGCCGAAGGCCTTGATCTGCTTCTTGGTGCCGAGCAGGCGGGGCAGACGGGTGAAGTTCTCGAAGAAGTACTTGCCGTTGACCTTGAAGGGCTCGATGACCTTGCCGTTTTTGTTCTTATAGTTGCGGTTGAGCTTGGGGCCGTCGTGGGTAATGCCGCAGAACTCCTCCACATCGTGCACCGCGTAGTAGGAGGGCACGCCCATGATGGCGCCCATCTCATAGCGCTTGCCGTTGTAGTAGGGGGACCAGCACTTGCCGCCGACGCGATCGTTGCGCTCGAGGATCGTGTAGTTGGTATAGCCCTTCTTCTCCAGATACATACCCGCGGACAGGCCGGCAGGGCCGCCGCCGATGATGCAGATGCGTGTGTTCTTATCCATACTTTACCTCCAAAATAAAATTTCAGGAATACAGACAATTCTTAGACATACTGTCATATGTTAAAGATACAACAATCCGGGGTAAAAATCACTATACAATTTACGGAAAATGTATAAGTTTCGTCCATTTTGTTCAAATGGTACTTTCCAATGGCCGCAAACTATGTTATATTACTATCAAAGGATTGGGGGTGTCAGGATGCGCTTTGAAAGCTTTGAACAAATGCTCTCCCATTACGCGGAAAAGCAGCCGGAGGCCCCGGCGCTGATCTTCTCCGAGGCGGAGAAAAAGACTCTGAGCTACGCGGAGCTTCTGCTTGCCGTGCGGGAGTTGGCGGCTGCCTACCGTGCCGACGGGAAAAGCTGCATCGGCATTCTCTCCGACGGCAGCGCTCCCTGCGTGATCAGCATCTTTGCCGCGGTCATGGCGGGGCTGCAGGTGGTCATGCTGGACGCTAAGCTCCCCGAGGAAACGCTCGGCGCCCTGATGCAGTATACGGACGTAGACTGCCTCTGGGGTGATGACGAGCTGTGTGAGGCCCTGCTGCCTTACCTGACGCAGGGTGTTGCCGACGGCGCGGGCAGGATTCTTTTCTTCACCTCCGGCACCACCGAGCGCTCCAAGGCCGTCGTGCTGACGGAGCACAGCCTGTGCCAGAGCGCGTATAACGGCGGGGCCAAGCTGCCGCTGGCGCCGTCGGACCGCTTGCTGTGCATGCTGCCGCTGGGCCATGTGTTCGGCTTTGTGTGCGGCCTTTTGTGGGGCTTGAGCTGCGGCGCCGCCGTTGCCTTGGGCCGTGGGGCGCGCCACTATGCGGACGACTGCGCCTACTTTGCGCCCACTGCGCTGTCGGCGGTTCCCCTGCTGCTGGGCTTTCTGGTGCAGCGCCGGCTGTTAAATCCCGGCCTGCGGCTGGTTCTGGTGGGCGCGGGCGACTGCCCCCGGCTGTTGCTGGACGCGGCGGCCACCATGGGTCTGCGCGTCAGCTTCGGCTACGGCCTGACCGAGACCAGCTCGGGCGTTGCGATCTCCGTCGGCGGCGACCCCTTCGCCATGGAGGTCTGCCCGGATGATACCATCACCCTGGCCGAGGACGGGGAGATTCTGATCGAAGCCCCCACCTGCATGATGCAGGGGTACTATAAGCGCCCCGAGGACACCGCCGCGGTCTTGACCGACGGTGTGCTGCACACGGGCGACCTGGGCCGCTTTGACGAGGAAGGCAAGCTGCACATCACCGGCCGCAAAAAGGACATGCTGGTGCTCTCCGACGGAACGAAGGTCTTTCTGCCCGAGTATGAGGGCGCGATCATGCGGGCGCTGGATCATGAGGAGCTGGCGGTCATCCTTCTGGGCGGCAGGCCGGCGCTGGTCTATTCCGGCGACGGAGACGAAGCCGCGCTGCATACCCGGCTGCGCGCGCTGATGGCGGGGCTTCCCCGCGGGCAGCAGCTGGGCCGCATTATCATTGTCGATCACCCGCTGCCGCGTACGGCCACGGGAAAAATAAAACGTTGGGAACTCCAACAGGAAATGGAGACGCTATGACCAGAGAAGAAGTTTTGGAACAGATCCGCCGCATCGTCCACGAATGCGCCCCCGAGATGGACACCAGCACCCTGACGGAGGATTCGATCATCAACACCGACACCGCCATTGACTCCATGGGCTTTATTCTGGTGCTGTGCAAGCTGGAGGCCCAGTTTGGCATCAAGATCCCCGAGCGCCAGTGGCAAAAGCTGTCCACCATGGGCGACGTGGCCGACGCCGTGTTAAAGCAGCTCGAGAAGAAATGAGCGTATACCGCACGCAGCTGACCCTGCGCAACAAGGACGTGAATCTCTACCGCCGCCTGCGCACTTCAGCGCTGTTTGAGCTGTTGCAGGAGGTGTCCATCCGCCACACGGAGGAGCTGGGCGCCGGGCGGGCGCTGACGCTGGATCGCGGCTTTTTGTGGATGGTCACCATGCAGCGGGCCGAGATCGGCCGTATGCCGGAATACGACGAACGCGTCACGGTGGAGACCTGGCCCGGCGAGACCATGCACCTGCTCTTTCCGCGCTATTACCGGCTGCTGGATGAGGCCGGTCACGTGCTTGTCTCGGCCAGCGCCATCTGGGGCCTGGTGGACAGGGAGAGCCGCCGCATGATCTTCCCTGACCGCTACGGCATCGCCATTACCGGCGAGGTCACCGGCCATGAGATTGCCCTGCCCACGCCCATCAAGAAGGCCGAGGGTGAGCTTGCGGCCTCTTTCACCGTGCCCTACAGCTACCTGGATCTCAACGGCCACATGAACAACACCCGCTACTTTGACCTGGCGGAGGATCACATCCCCGCCCCGGCCGAGGGGCGGAGGCTCACCGGCATCAGCGCCGAGTATGTCAGCGAGGCCCGCTTGGGCGACCGGATCGCCCTGACGGTAGAACAGACGGAGCAGGATTTCATTCTCTCCGGCGACACGGACAAGCGCGTGTTCCGCATGCGGCTGCGCTATGAATAAGGAAAAATACCGGCTCCCCGGCATTTTATAAAGTATAAGATCATGATTCAAGAAGGAGAAGAACCATGGCACAATTAAGACCCAAGATCGTCAAGCTGTGTCACATCATCGGCGGCATTGCCGGTGTTGTCAACAAGATCGACGAAAACGCCCCCGAGTATTACGCGCTGGCCGACATTGTCACCGACGACGAGGCCGACCTTGCCATTGCCGCCGGCCTGCGCAAGGAGAGAACCGCCGGGTATCTGGCCAAGAAGGTCGGCAAGACCGAGGCGGAGATCGCCCATTCGCTGGACCGCCTGGTCTATTACGGCATCTTCCGCCGCACCTATTCCGAGGCCGACGGGCAGGATGTCTACTACATGCAGATCTTCGCCCCCGGCATTCTGGAGATGATGGTCAACAACCAGGAGCTTCTGCACGACCACCCCGAGGTTGGCCGCGCCTTTGAGGAGTACACCCGTCTGCGTATGCAGACCATGGGTCCCATCCTGCCCGACGGCTACGGCCTGATGCGCGTGGTTCCCGTCGAGAGCGCCCTCAAGGACATCCCCGACGCCAGCCCCTATGAGAAGCTGAGCTACTACCTCGACAAGTACAAGACCTTCTCCCTGTCCCCATGTTCCTGCCGCGCCTCCCGTACCAGCATCAACGACGGCTGCGGCCACCTGGACGAGGACATGTGCATCCAGATGGGCAAGGGTGCCGAGCACTACATCCGCTCCGGCCGCGCCAAGCAGATCACCAAGGAAGAGGCCCTGGAGATCATCAAGCGCGCCGAGGACAACGGCTTCATGCACGACATGCCCAACATCGAGGAGGCCGGTGACAGCGCCGCCATCTGCAACTGCTGCGCCTGCGCCTGCTTCGGTCTGCGTGCGGGTCTGATGTTCGGTGCCCGCGACGCCATCCGCTCCAACTACGTTGCGGTTGTCGACGAGGCCAAGTGCGTCGCCTGCGCCCAGTGTGTGGAAAACTGCCCGGCCAACGCCCTCAAGCTCGGCCAGAAGCTCTGCACCACCGACGATTTGGCCGTGCCTGAATACGCCAAGCTCGTCAACACCCTCAACGTCAAGAAGACCTTCAACCCCGACTACCGCGAGAACCGCGAGGACGTGCTTGCCACCGGCACCGCCCCCTGCAAGACCGCCTGCCCCGCGCACATCGCCGTTCAGGGTTATCTCAAGCTCGCCGCCCAGGGCCGTTATGCCGAGGCGCTGGAGCTGATCAAGATGGAGAACCCCTTCCCCGCCGTCTGCGGCCGTATCTGCAACAAGCGCTGCGAGGCCGAGTGCACCCGCGGCGGCATTGACGAGGCCGTCGCCATCGACGAGGTCAAGCGCTTTATCGCTGACCACGATCTCGATCCCGCCACCCGCGTGGTCCCCAAGATGCTCAACCAGACCGGCAAACCCTTTACGGAGAAGATCGCCGTCATCGGCGCCGGCCCCGCCGGTATGAGCTGTGCCTACTACCTGGCCAAGAAGGGCTATCCCGTCACCGTCTTCGACCGCAACCCGGTTCCCGGCGGCATGCTGGTGCTCGGCATCCCCAACTTCCGCCTGGAGAAGGACGTTCTCAATGCGGAGATCGACATCCTCAAGGAGATGGGCGTAGAGTTCAAGTGCGGCGTGGAGGTCGGCAAGGACGTCACCATCCAGCAGCTGCGTGAGCAGGGCTACAAGGGCTTCTATCTCGCCATCGGCGCGCAGAAGTCCAGTCCCCTCGGCATCAAGGGCGACGATCTCGACGGCGTCTTCGGCGGCGTGGAGTTTTTGCGCGAGGTCAACCTCGGCAACAAGCCCTCCATCGGCAAGAGCTGCGCCGTCATCGGCGGCGGCAACGTGGCCATGGACGTCTGCCGCACGGCGGTTCGTCTCGGTGCCGACAATACATACATCATCTACCGCCGTTCTCAGTCCGAGCTGCCCGCCGACCCCGACGAGGTCAAGGAGGCCATGGCCGAGGGCGTGCAGTTCCGCTTCCTCTGCGCTCCCGCTGAGGTCGTGGGCGAAAACGGCAAGGTCAAACAGCTCATGGTCGAGGTCATGGAGCTGGGCGAGCCTGACGAGAAGGGCCGCCGCAAGCCCGTGGGCACCGGCCGCTATGAGTTCATCGACGTCGACAGCGTCATCTCCGCCATCGGCCAGCGGGTCGACTGGGGCAAGCTGGACGTGGGTGAGCTGAAGGTCACGAAGAAGGGCACCGCCGAGGCCGATTCCCTCACCTACCAGACCGCCGAGCCCGACATCTTTGTCGGCGGCGACGTGTACACCGGCCCCAAGTTTGCCATCGACGCCATCGCCGCCGGCAAGGAGGCCGCCATCTCCCTGCACCGCTATGTCCATCCCGGTCAGACCCTCACCATGGGCCGCGACCGCCGTGTCTACCGCGCGCTGGACAAGGCGCACGTGCAGGTCTCCCTGGGCGAGTTCGACAGCCACCGCCGTCAGGAGCCCGGCTACAATGAGACCAAGGCCAAGACCTTCTCCGACCCGCGCATGAGCTTTACCGAGGAGCAGGTCAAGAAGGAGTGCGCCCGCTGCCTGGGCTGTGGCGCCACCAAGGTGGACGAATATCTCTGTGTCGGCTGCGGCCTGTGCACCACCAAGTGCAAGTTCGACGCCATCAAGCTCAAGAAGGTCAGGGATTGGCATGCCGGCGCCTTTGAGACCATGCCCATCAAGGTCGCCGAGGGTCTTGTCAAGCGTACCGGCAAGGTCATCCGGAACAATATCTCGAAGTAATGCACGAGCTGGGAATCTGCGATGCCATCCTCAAAACCGTGGATGGCATCGCCAAGGAAGAACAGCTTGAGGTCGTCAACAAGATCACCCTGGAGGTGGGCATGCTCTCCGGTGTGGTTCCCCATTTTCTGACCGACTGCTGGCAGGCTGTCATCGACGGCACGCCTTACCAGCACACCGCGCTGGAGCTGGAGCTTATCAACGGTCTGGCCCGGTGTGAGGACTGCGGCCATGAGTTCAGCGCCGATCTGGAGAAGATGTACTGCCCCAAATGCGCGGGCCGCCGTCTGACTCCCCTGACCGGCACGGATCTGACCATCAAGGAAATCGAAGCCGAATAAAGCCAAAAGGACACCGCCTGCGCGGTGTCCTTTCAATGTGTCGACAAACCTCTAAAAGAACGTCATTCCGAGCCAGTGCTCACACTGGCGTGGGAATCCGCTCTCCGGTAAAGTGCTGGAAATATGCGGCTTTCGGGGAATACGGATTGCACCCGCAGGGCATACACCACACCAGTGACACGGTCACTGGTTCGCAATGACAGATGGGTACTTTGTCTACAGTCTGAAAGGACACCGCCTGCGCGGTGTCCTTTTGACGTTCCGGGGATTGCAAGCCCCGGAAAAACGCGGTATAATCAGCGTACTTTGTCCGCCACATGAGGAGGCTGCCATGCCGAACGCCATTCCCATCACCGATTTTAACGCCCCGGAGCTGGATATCTACGCCCGTCTGACGGAGAACCAGCTTTTAAACCGCGCCGATCCGTCCAACGCCCTGTTCATCTGCGAGAGCCCCGTGGTCATCGAGCGCGCGCTGGACGCGGGCTGCGTGCCGGTCTCCCTGCTGATGGAGACCAAACACATCACCGGCAAGGGCGCCGCGCTCATTGAGCGCTGCGGGGACATCCCCGTCTACCACGCCGCGCTTTCGGTGCTGACGCAGCTGACGGGCTTTCACCTGACGCGGGGCATGCTCTGCGCCATGCGGCGGCCCGCTCTGCCCACGGTGGAAGGGCTATGTGAAAACGCCCGCCGGGTGGCGGTGCTGGAAAACGTCATGAACCCCACCAATCTCGGGGCCATCTTCCGCTCCGCCGCCGCGCTGGGGGTGGACGCCGTACTGCTGACCGCCGCCGGCAGCGACCCGCTCTACCGCCGGGCCGTGCGCGTGAGCATGGGCACGGTCTTCCAGGTGCCCTGGACCTATCTGCCGGACGGCGACTGGCAGCAAACGCTCCATAGCCTGGGCTTTCAGACCGCGGCCATGGCCCTGTGCGAGGATACCCTGAGCATTGCCGATCCCCGCCTGCGGGAGCTTGAAAAGCTCGCCGTCGTCCTCGGCACAGAGGGTGACGGACTTGCCCCCTCCACCATCGCCGCCTGCGACTATACGGTGAAGATCCCCATGACCCACGGGGTGGACTCGCTGAACGTAGCGGCCGCCAGCGCCGTGGCCTTCTATCAGCTGTGCCTGATGGGAACGGACGGCCGGTGAAATTGCCCCTTTACAGCTTGCGCTTTCTGATATAAAATAATATGGATTTTGAGAAAACCGCCGGGTCCCGGCGTGAAAGGGAGTCCCTATGAATTCCGAAAACTGGATTATTCTCGCGGCCTTTGCCATCGCGGCGCTGATGGCCTATAAGCCCGTCATGTTCATCCCCAACGAAAAGCATCGCAGCCCGAGCTTTATTCGCGCCCTGCGCTATATCGGCATGTCGGTGGCCATTGTCATTGCCATCTGGTTCATCCTGACCCTGACGCTCAAGCGCTGAACAGTAACGGAGGAAAACACCTTGAACATTCATGAAGAGTTTATCCTGCAGGACTGCCCCTACTGCGGCGGCGTCGGCCTGCTGGAGGAGGAAAACGGCTGGTGCTGGTACGCCATGTGCATGGACTGCGGCGCGCAGACCGCGTCCATCGAATTCAAAACCAGAGACGAGCGGAAGCAGGCGGCAAGTCAGGCGGCCTATCTCTGGAATATCGGGAAAATCATACGCAGCGGCGTTGGCGAATAAACGCCGAAAACGCAAAGGGAGCGGACCGTTTTGTCCGCTCCCTTTGCGTTTCTATCAGTCCTCCACGTCCTCGTCAAGGCCGAGCTCCCGGGGTCTGAACCGCGGGCAGACGTTCTCGGACACCTTGATGACCGAGGCGGCCAGCCGCGTGCCGATCTCGACGGACTCGCGCATGCTCTTATGGTAGGTAAGCCCGATCGACACCCCCGCGCAGAAGGCGTCCCCTGCGCCGGAGGTATCGCGCACCTTCACATGCTCCGCCGGATAAAAGCCCTTTTCCCCGTCGATGCTGGCATAGACCGCGCCCTTGCTGCCCATGGTGACGACGATGGCAGGGATGTTCGCGCTGACAAGGCGGGAGGCCACATCCTCGCACAGCTCCTCGGGCGTCATGTTCGAGTAGTCGGTCACAAAGAGAATTCCTGCCTCCGCCTGGTTACAGACGAAGCAGTCCAGCGACTGGAGGAAATCCCGCCGCTCGGAGGCGAGCACGATGTTGGCCACCACGCCGTAAACCCGCTTGCCGTACTTCTCGGCATAGCGCAGCACCGTTTTGACGATCTCCTTGTCGATGTCCATCTCGACGATGATGCTGTCGGCGTCGCGGAAGATCTCGTCCCCCTTCTCGTTGAGCGTCTCCAGAATTGGGCTGAGGTCGGGCCGCTGGGAGATGGAGCCGGCCAGATCCCCCGTGTTGTCAAACACGGCCAGCCACTGGCCCATGCCGTTGGGCGCGCGGCGGATATAGTCGGTGTTGACCTTGTGGTTTCTGAGCTTGCGCAGGACCTCCTCGCCCTGGGCGTCGTCGTTGACCATGCTGACGAAGGTGGGCCTGAGCTCGACGTTGGCGATATCCTCGGCCACGTTCCGGCCCACGCCGCCGTGAACCAGCTCCACCGTTCCGGCATTGCGTCCCGTGGGCAGATACACATCCTCCGGGAAGCCCTTGATATCCACATACACCGCGCCAACCACAACAATCGCCATAGCCGTCCTCCATTCCCGGTTCTGTCAAAAGAACTGGTGTTTCTTGTAAAATCCAATATAAAAAGAATGTGAACTTTTGTCAAGATGCCGGGAAAAAGCATTTTCTTTTTTTTCGTTCTATGCTAGAATATAATGAATAATAAGAGGAGGAAAACTCCCATGTCTGTTTCTGTCCGTTCCTTTGGTCTCACCCGCCGCGGCGAGGCGGTCAAGGCGTATACGATTCAAAACGCGGTCGGTGCCTCTGTCACCCTGCTGGACTACGGCGCCACGGTGCAGTCCCTCTGCATCCCCGACAAGGACGATGTCCTCACCGACGTGGTGCTGGGCTATGATACCGTGGCCGCGTACGAGGAGCACGACGCCTACCTCGGCGCAACCATCGGGCGCGTCGGCAACCGCATCGGCGGCGCGCGCTTTTCGCTCAACGGAAAAGAATATGCGCTGGCCGACAATGCCGCAGGCAACTGTCTGCACGGCGGTCTGCGCGGCTTTGATAAGCACGTCTGGCAGGCTGAGATCGCTGATGAGCGTTCCGTCCGCTTCTCCCGCCTTTCCCCGGATGGGGAAGAAAATTTCCCGGGAAATCTGGAGGTCTCGGTGACCTTTATCCTGACGGATGACTGTGCGCTGGTCATCACCTATGACGCTGTCAGCGACGCCGACACCCTTGTCAATCTCACCAACCACAGCTACTTTGATCTCTCCGGCTGCGGCAAGGCCATGGACCAGACGCTCTTTATCAACGCGGTAAGCTTTCTGGAGCTTGGCGCGGGGACGCTTCCCACAGGCCGTCAGCTCTCCGTCGGCGGCACGCCCTTTGATTTCCGCACGCCCAAGCGCGTGGGCCGTGACATTGCGGCTGACGATAAGCAGCTACGTGCCGGCGGCGGCTATGATCACAACTTCTGTCTCTCCGGCCCCTATGCCGCCATGCTGGAAAGCCGCATAACCGGCATCCGCATGGAGGTTTTCACCGATCTGCCGGGCGTGCAGCTCTACACTGCCAATTTTCTCGGCAACCAGGCAGGCAAGGGCGGCCGTCAGATGCACGACCGCGACGCCGTTTGCCTGGAAACCCAGCTCTACCCCAACGCTATGAACTGCTGGGGCTTCCCCTCCCCGGTTTTGCGGAAGGGCCAGCATATGAACACCACAACCACCTATCAGTTCAGCCTGTTTATGTAATACAGAGAGGATGAAGCACATGGAAAACAAGCCTCACAGCAGAGACAAGAAGGTCGGCTCCGGCTCGGCCGGCGTCGGCAAGGGCCGCAAGGTTGACACGGGCTCCCGTCCCGTCGGCGGCAGCAGTCAGAGCGGCCGTCCCTCTGACAACAGCCAGGCCAACCGCGCTGCAGGCCAGAGAAGCAGCGGCAGCGCTGCGGGTGCGCTGGGGCTTCTGGCCCTGTTCGCGTTTATTCCGAAGAAGTACCGCGGCATTGTGATCATCGCCATTGTTGTGATCCTGCTCTTCAGCTTCATGCGCGGCGGCTCCGGCAGCAGCCAACCTGTGACCCCCACCTACACCATGCCGCCCCAGTCGGAGCTGACCATTGACGACAGTGGCTCCATGTTCAGCTCGTCCGGCTATTCCGGCCTGTCCCTGTCCGATCTGTTCGGTTCGACTGGGCTATACGGCTCCGCGGGCTCCGCCTATTCCGGCTCCAATCCCACCGGCAGCACCTCGCCCTCCTCCGGCGGTCTGCTGCAGGGGCTGCCCGGCGTCGGCGTGACCCCGACGGCGACACCCAAGCCCACGGCCACCCCCAAACCGACGGCGACGCCCAAGCCCACCGCGACGGCGACGCCCGTGCAGGCTGTTGTCCGTGATAAGTATGTCACCCCCCTCGGCGGCGGCAAGGATACCGTCACGGTCATGGTCTACATGTGCGGCACGGATCTGGAATCCAAGTACGGCATGGCGACCTCAGACCTGAGCGAGATGGTCAAGGCCAATCTTTCCGACAAGGTCAACGTCATCGTCCTGACCGGCGGCTGCAAATCCTGGAAGAACAGCGTCATGTCCAACTCCGTCAATCAGGTCTACCGTGTGCACACCGGCGGCCTGGAGCGTCTGGAGGACAACTTTGGCAGCAGCTCCATGGTCGACCCGGCCAATCTCACCAAGTTTATCAAGTACTGCGCCTCCAACTACCCGGCCAACCGCAACTTCCTCATCATGTGGGACCACGGCGGCGGCTCCATCAGCGGCTACGGCTATGACGAGAAGCAGAGCACCAAGGGCTCCATGACCCTGCCGCAGATCAACAAGGCGCTGGATGACGCCAACGTCATCTTCGACTGGATCGGCTATGACGCCTGCCTCATGTCCACGCTGGAGACGGCCATGGTCTCCTCCAACTATGCCGACTACCTCATCGCCTCCGAGGAGGTTGAGCCCGGCACCGGCTGGTACTACACCGACTGGCTCAACGCGCTGTCGAAGAACACCTCCATCTCCACCGAGGAGCTGGGCAAGCTGCTCATCGACAGCTACGTCAGCGCCTGCCGGCAGAAGTCCTATTCCGCGCAGGTCACCCTGTCCCTGACCGATCTGGCTGAAGTTCAAAGCACCGTACCCGCGGTCTTCCGCGACTTCTCCGTGGCCACCAATGCGCTGATTGCCTCCGACGATTACAAGCAGGTTTCCAATGCCCGCGCCGGCGCGCGGCAGTTTGCCCAGAGCACCCGCATCAACCAGGTCGACCTGACGGACCTGGCCCTGCGCATGGACACCGCTGAATCCCGGGTCTTGGCGCAGACGCTGCAGGACTGCGTAAAATATAACGGCACGACCATCTCCCGCTGCTACGGTCTGAGCATCTACTTCCCCTATGAGACGCTCAACTCCGTCAACTCCGCCATCAACACCTACGATACCCTCGGTCTGGACGAAGAGTATGCCAAGGTCATCAAGAGCTTTGCCAGCCTGGAATACGGCGGGCAGGTCGGTTCCTCCGCCTCGCAGGGCAGCTACGGCGATTGGTCCAGCCTTTTTGGGAACTACGGCTCCTCCTATGGCGGCAGCTCCGGATCTTACAGCACGGGCAGCCTGCTGGAGGCTCTGCTCGGCTCCTACACCGGTTCCTCCTCTCCCGCCGGCTCCTTCTCCGGCAGCTATTCCAATTCCTACGGCCAGAGCTCCGCGGGCTACAGTGTCAGCGCCTCGGACATTGCCGGTCTTCTCTCCGCCTTCGGCGGGCGCAGCCTGTCCGGGGATCGCGCCTGGGTCGACACCGGGCTCATCGCCCAACAGGCTGACCGCGTCGCCGCGAACTTCCTCGACCCCGGCCGCATTGCGGTCAGCTATGCCAACGGCCGCCCGGTTCTGAACCTCACCGATGACGAGTGGGCCCTGGTTCAGACGGTGGAACTCAATGTCTTTGTTGACGACGGCGAGGGCTACATTGACCTCGGCCTGGACAACACCTTTGACTTTGACGGCAACAGCCTCCTGCTCGAATATGACGGCACCTGGCTCACCGTCAACGGCCAGGTCGCGGCCTATTATCTGGTCTCCGACACCGAAAACCCGGACGGCAGCTGGACAACGATCGGCCGCATCCCGGCGCTGCTGAACAACGAGCTTGTAAACCTGCAGGTCATCTTTGACGACGATAACCCCTACGGCTCCATCGTCGGCGCCTACCCGCTGTACGCGGAGGACGAGACCGACACCGCGCCCAAAGGCTGCGTCCCCCTGCTGCGGGGCGACCGGGTGGAGTTCCTCTGCGATTACTACGGCTACGACGGCAGCTACGGCTCCAGCTACACCCTCGGCACGGGCTTTATCTACGACGGTGGGGAGATCACGCTGGAAAACCTCACGTTGGATGTCGATGCCCTGATCCCCAGCTATCGCATCACCGATATCTACGGCAATCACTACTGGCTCAACTTCTGATCGCATCACAGCGAAAAAACATCACATACTATCAAATGGAGGTAAACTTATGGGTCTCATTTCTACTTTGATCAAGGCCGGTCTGGTGGCCGGCGCAAGCATCACCGCTTATCAGGCTTCCGAGCAGAGCAAGGCCGACGAGGGCCGCGTCACCGCCGATACCTTTGTCAAGAACTTCAAGGATCAGGCCGTGGTCAATTCCAAGCTGGTCGTTGACAGCGTCAAGGCCAAGGTCGGCGGCGTCACCAAGGGCTACACCGTCTCCGACAAGGGCGAGAACGGCTACGCCTACCCCGGCAGCGCCGAGGACAAGGTCACCGAGATCTTCGAGGACATGAAGGAGAAAGCCCCCGAGGTCATCGGCAAGGTGCAGGACATTGTCGAGGATGTGCGTGACAAGGCCCCCGAGGTCATGGACAAGGCGCAGACCGTCATCGACGGCATCAAGGACACCGCCAAGAAGCTCAAGGACAAGGACGACGAATAACCCCAATCCGTCAAAAAACGTCAGGCAAAAATGCCTGACGTTTTTCAATGTGTCGACAAACCCAAAAAGCTGTCATTCCGAGCCAGTGCTCACACTGGCGTGGGAATCCGTTTTCCCTGGTGCCGCAAGGCTTTTAGAATACGGATTGCACCCGCAGGGCGTACACCACATCGCTTGCGCTCCTCGCAATGACAGATAGGTACTTCGTCTACAGACAAAAAACGTCAGGCAAAAATGCCTGACGTTTTTTTATACTTCCTCGATGGTTCTCAGTAGCCCCTTCTCTTTCGCATCGGCCAGCAGCCGTTCGTTCTCCCGGTTGACGCTGCCAAAGGCCGCCGATGGGCACAGCACCGCCTCACAGTCCCTGAGCACCGCCAGCGCCTCGTCAACCGCCGCAGGCGTAACAGGCTCAAAGGCGGGCACGGTGATCACCCGTGCCGCAAGCGCTCTCGCTGTGGGAAGCTCCACATCGTTTTCTGGCAGCACTCCCGCCGCGAAGGGGATCCCCCTGCGTTGCAGGGTCCGGTAAACGGGAACGCCGCTGCCGCCTCCGCCGATGACAAAGACGCGCGGCTCTCCTTCCGCGGCGGCGGGCTCCGCCGTACCGAACAGGCAGTCGTAGCTGCCATGCTCCACATCGTAGAGCCGGTGAATGTAATCCCCGGCAAAAACCTCCTCCGGCGTACCGGCCCGGTCGATCCGCCCGTCCTTGACGCACAGGAGAAAGTCGGCAAACTTCTGCGCCAGCTCCAGCTCATGCATGCTCATCACCACGGCCAGCCGCTCCTCCCGCACGAGCATGCGCAGCAGATACAGGAAGTCCAGCTTGTGGTGAATGTCAAGGAAGGAGGTCGGCTCGTCCATGATCAGCAGCCGCGGCTGCTGGCAGATGGCGCGGGCGAGCATCACGCGCTGGCGCTGTCCGTCGCTGATACGGCTAAAATCTGCGCCGTACAGGGCCAACACGCCCACCTTCTCCATGCTCTCCCGGACGATCCGCTTATCCTCCGGCGACAGCACACCGAGCCGCCCCGTGTAGGGGTAGCGCCCGGCGGCGACGACCTCCTCGCAGCGCATCAGCTCCGGCTCGGGCCGCCCGGTCAGTACCGCGGCGCTCAGGCGCGCGATTTCCCGGTCATGCAGCCCGGCCATCTCCCGTCCGTCCAGGTACACCGCGCCTTGAAGCGGCGGCAGCTGGTGGATCAGCGTTTTCAAAAGCGTGGACTTGCCCGCACCGTTGGGGCCGATGAGACAGAGGATCTTCCCCGGCTCGGCCAGCAGCGCGACATCTTCCACCACGCGCTTGTCCTCGTAGCCGACGGTAAGGTGTTCGCTTTGCAGAATGATCTCGCTCATCGCATTTCACCCCGCTTTCGCCGCAGCAGCATGCCGATCACCACCGGCGCGCCGAAGACCGCCGTCACCGTGCTGATCGACAGCTCCGTCGGCGCAAAGAGCGTGCGCGCAATCAGATCGCACAGCAGGCAAAACGCGCCGCCTCCGAGGAAACAGGCCGGGATCATCAGCAGGGGCTTTGCCGTTTTAAACAAGCTTTTCATCAAATGCGGCACCGCGATGCCCACAAAGGAGATCGGCCCGGCAAAGGCCGTCACACAGGCCGACAAAACGCTGGACAGCAGGATCAGCGCCACCCGAAAGCGGCGCACATCCACGCCCATGTTCCGGGCGTAGGCCTCGCCCAGCTGATACGCGCCCATGGGCTTGGCCAGCAGGAAGGCGCAGACCAGGGCGGCCAGCACCGTCACACTCGCGGTGCCCATATCGCCCCAGTCGATGCCGGAAAAGCTGCCCATGGACCAGTTATGGAGATTGACGATGTTGGAGTCGTCGGCAAAGGTAACGGCGATCTCCGTGACGGCCGAGCAGATATACCCGATCATCACGCCGCAGACGATCAGCCCCGACATCCCCCGCAGCCGATACGACGCGACCAGGATAAAGCCCATGGACAGCATCGCCCCGCAAAAGGCCGCGGCGATCATGGCCGTGGAGCTCAGCACCAGACCGCGCCCCAGCGCAGTGATCATCGTCAGCGCCACCACGAGCTTGGCCCCCGAGGAGATACCGAGCACGAAGGGTCCCGCGATGGGATTGGCAAAAAACGTTTGCAGCAAAAAGCCCGACACCGACAGGGCGCCGCCCAGCAGCGCCGCCGCCAAAAGCCGCGGCAGCCGGATATTCCATACGATGCTCTGCGCCATGCCGCCCTTCGGTCCGGCGATCAGCGCGTCCACAACCTCTCCGGCGGGCAGCGCCGTGCTCCCCACCAGCAGGTTCATCGCCAGCAGGGTAAGCAGCAGTACGGTCAGCACCGCATAGCAATCGGCTGTTCTTCTGTTTCTGTCTGTCGCCATAGGCGTCTCCTAGTTGATCCTGTGCAGGAATTTCAGGGTGCTTTCCTCCGGGCTGTCGGAGAGAATGTTGTGAATATCCGCGATCATATCCGCCGCGGCGGAGCTGCGCTGAAACATGCTCTGCTCCGTGCACCAGACATTCCCGCTCTGCACCGCCTTGAAGTCGGCCAGCAGCGCGCTTTGCGCCAAAAGCTGCTCCACAGTCTTCACATCCCCGGCGACCGTGCTGTTGTAGATCAGCACGTCCGCGTCCCGGGCCTGGGCGTAAAAGGCTTCCATCTGCATGTTCACGGTAGAAAGAGCCGTGTCGTCCGCGGGCAGCTCGGTCAGGGCGGTCTCGCCCCCGGCCAGCTCGATCATACGCGTGACATAGTCGGCGCGCTTTCGCACCACCACGGAGCCGTTGGCCGTGATGTGGAAAAAGGCCACGGTCTTTCCGCTTTTCTCCGTCTCCGTCACCGTCCGGAAGGTCTCCGCCTGGCGGTCGAAGAAGGCCGTCGCCTCCGCCAGATGCCCGGTCAGCAGGCCGTAGAGCTTGATCCACTCGACCCGTCCCAGCGGATGGGGTTCATAGCTGGAGTACTCGATCATCACCGGCAGGCCCAGCGCTTCCAGCTTCTCCTTGGTTGCGGGATTGTGGAGGATCATCGTGTTCTCCACAACCAGCCCGCAGCCCTCCGTCAGCAGCAGCTCATAGTCCGGCGCGCTGTACTTGCCCGCGTAGAGCAGGCTCCCCTCCTCCATGGCCGCCGTCACCTCCGGCAGCGTCCAGCTCTCCGCCTTGGTGCTGGTATAGCGCGCGGCGTCGAGTGCACCCATCTGTAAAAGCAGATCGGCCACCGAGGAGCTGGCGAGGTAGATGTCCTCCACCGGAACGGAAATCTGCGGCAGCGCTGCGTACGTCTTGGGTGCCTCCGCCCCCTCGTTCAGGAGCACGTAGCGGTCCTTCCCGCCGAGCGTCAGCAGCGCCGCGCCGTCGGGGAGATATTCAACGGCAAAGTTTTCCGCGTAGACAAGCTCCATGGCCGCCGTGCTCTCTTTAACGTCGGTCGGCGCCGCGCTCCCGCAGGCGGCCAGCAGCAGGCTCAGCGCCGCGAGCAGCACACAAAGCCACCGTTTCACGGCGCGGCCTCGATGCTCTCGGAGTCGAACAGCAGGCTGTAGTCGATCTCGTAGGGCTGGCTCATGGCCACCGTGTCGGCAATGACGGCAAGCGGCCGGTCAAAGAAGGCCACGGGGATCCGGAAGGCAGAGGTATCCTCATTCGGAATGGGCAGATACTGCTCCCCGTCCACCTTCATGTAGTCATAGTTTTTGCTGCTCCAGATGATGACCGCCTCACAGGTTCCATCCTTCACCGTCAGGCGTGCGGGGCTCGACACACTGGCCTTTCCGCTGCCGCCGGAGAGTGTCACCGCCACGGTGTAGTCGCCGTCGGCAAGCCCCAGGCTCTCCGCCGTCACGAAGAAGCCGTCGGCGAAGGCGCCCTGCGGCAGGGAGTCGGCGCGGAAGCAGAGCGTGCGGTCATACCACAGCTCCTTGTTTTTACTGTAGGCGGCGCAGGGCACCGCGGCGTCCAGCGCCGGGATCGGCAGGGTATAGGTGTAGGCGCCCTCGGCGTTTTCCGCGTATTCAATGACGCCCTCGCCTTCCGCCGTCGCCGCCTCCAGCGCCGTGCCGGGGTAGAGATAGGAATAGCTGGTGCCGCTCAGGGTAAGCACGGCGTTCATTTCGCCGTTTTCCACGTTCAGCACAGCCTCCGTGATTCGGAACATGGAGGAGCTGGAATCCACGGCAATGGGATAGCTGCCGTCGACCAGGCTCTCGGCGTAGATGGGCGTCATCCCCTCCTCCACGACCTCCTCCACGGTGGTCATCTGGGAGGCGTCGGCCACCGCCGGGGACGCTGCCGGTTCTGTGGTCGCGGCCGGAGCCTCGGTCTGAACCGGCGCCGCCGCGGCGGGGGCTTCGCTGCCGCCGCAGCCGGCCAGAAGGCCGACTGTCAGCAGGCAGGCAAGCAGCAAAGAGATCTTTGCTTTCATGTACAAACTTCCTTTAACCCTTTACTTTGCCGCGTCAACAGCAACCTGGGCATGCTCGACCAGGATCTGCTGCACGGTCTCCAGCTGGCCAAGGCCCTCCACCACGCAGGTGACGTCATAGCCCGCAGCCTCAAACAGGCTCTTCCAGCTGTCCTCGTCGTCTCCGGCCATGTCGTTGTTGGCGTGGTCACCGGCCACGATCATCAGCGGGCGCAGCACGACCTTGGTGTAGCCCTTGCCCTCGATCATTGCGAGCAAGTCCTCCACGGAGGGCTCGGCCTCGACGGTGCCGACGTAGTAATTCTCGCATCCGGCCTCGGAGAGGACGGTCTGCATCCGGGCATAGATCTCGTTGGAGTCGGCCTCGGTGCCGTGGCCCATGAAGCAGATGGCGGTCTCGCCGTCGTCGTACTGGGCGGTGGCGGCCACGATGGCCTCGGCCACATGGTCAAAGTCGGCCTCGGAGTTGAGCAGCGGTTCGCCCACGGTGACAGACTCGAAGGCGTCGGCGTAGGTGGCAAGCTCGTTGACAAGGTCGGTGTACTCAAAGCCGTGCATCAGGTGGGTGGGCTGGACGACCAGGGTCTTGACCCCATTGGCAACGGCGCGGTCCAGCGCCTCGGTGACGTTGTCGATATCCTCGCCGTCGCGGGCAAAGACATGGTCAATGATGATCTGGCTGGTAAAGCCGCGGCGCACGCTCCAGTCGGGGAAGGCTTCCGCGATGGCGTTTTCGATGGCGCCGATGGTCAGGCGGCGGTTATCGTTGAAGCTGGTGCCGAAGGACACGACCAGCAGCTCCTTGTCGCCGATCTCATCCTGGTTGCGGGGATCGTCCAGGGAGGCGTCGCCGGTCTCGTAGTTTTCCTCGTCTTCTTCCTCTTCCTCGGCCTCCTCGACCGGGGCAGCCTCTTCCTCGGCGGGCGCGGCCTCTTCTTCCACCGGGGCGGCGGGTTCGGCGGCAGGTGCCTCGGTCGCGGCGGGCGCGGCGGTGGTGTTGCTGCTGCCGCAGCCAGAGAGCAGCGCAGTCAGCAATGTGAGAATCAGTACGGTTGCAAGAGTCTTCTTCATGGTTTTGTTTCTCCTTATTGTTTCTATTTGCATCACGATTTGAGTCGTGTCATGCACATATTAAGTACCTCGTCATAGCCAAGGCCCGTTTCCTCCGGGCGGCGCAGCAGGATGAGCCTTGCGCCCGTCTCCTCTGCGGCCGCGGCCTTTTCCGGGTAACCGCCCGCTGCGCCGCCGTCCTTGGTGACGAGCCAGGCGATCTGAAACTGCCGGATGGTGGCGGCGTTCATTTCCCTGGAAAAGGGTCCCTGCATGGCAATGATGTTGCGGTGGGGAATACCCGCCGCTTCGCAGGCGTCCAGTCCTGCATGGCTCGGCAGCACGCGGGGGAAAAGCCGTCCCGGATCGATCCCGGCAAAGGCGGACAGCTCCTTGGCCCCGGTGGTGAGCAGGATATTGCCCCCCCGCTCTTTCAGATATGCCGCCGCGGCCGAAGCCGAATCGAAGCACAGCGCCCCGGCGGTGTTGCTGTCGGCGCGCTTGAGGCGCAGATAAGGCGTGCCCGCGTCCTCGCACGCCAGACGCACCGAGGCAGTCACATGCGTGGCGTAGGGGTGGGTCGCGTCCACACAGAGGGCGGCGTCCCACAGCAGCTCCCGCTTCTCCTCTGCACTGAGCGGCCCCTGCCGGGTGATGACCCCGGGGATGCTCCCCTGCTCCTCCGTGCCGTAGTCGGTGGCCACGCAGACGGTCACCTCTGCCCCGGCCTCGGCCAATGCGCGGGACAGCCGCCGTCCCTCGGTGGTGCCGCTGAAGATGACGATCCTCATTTTCGATACCCCCGCGGCGTCACCATGCGTCCCTCGATCTCGCGCGTGGTGGAAGCGCCGATGAACACGGTGGTGAACATATCGGCCTCGGCATCCCGCAGCTCATCGAGGCGCAGCACGCGGCAGCGCTCGCCCTCTCGTCCGATATTCCGGGCCAGACCGCAGACGGTGCCGCCGTCCATCTCCTCCAGCAGGATTTCGCAGGCGCGGCGCAGGTAATCCTTCCGATGCCGGGACGCCGGGTTATACAGGCAGATGGCGAAATCTCCCCGCGCCGCCATACGCAGCCGTTTTTCGATCACTGACCAGTCGGTCAGCCGATCGGACAGGGAGATCACGCAAAAGTCGTGACCCAGCGGCGCGCCCAGCAGCGCCCCGCCGGAGAGCGCCGCCGTAACGCCGGGGATGATCTCGATCTCCACGCCGGGAAACGCCGGCTTCAGCTCCAGCACAGGCCCTGCCATGCCGTAGACCCCGGCGTCTCCGCTGCAAATCAGCGCGACGCGCTTGCCCGCGGCGGCCTCGGCCAGGCACAGGCGGCAGCGCTCGATTTCCCCGGTCATACCGGTGTCGGCGTATTTTTTTTCGGGAAACAGCGGCTGGATGAGCTTCACATACAGGGTGTACCCGCAAATGAGCTCCGCGTCCTCCAGCGCCGCGTATGCCGCGGCGGTCAGGCTTTCCGCACCGCCGGGGCCGATCCCGACGACCTTCAGTTCACCCATGCCGCCACCTCCAGTCCAGCATCGGCGCACGCAGCGCAAGCGCAAAGGTCACGCCGTCACGGGCAAACTTCTCCTCAACCAGCACGCCGCCGCTGACCAGGACGGCAGCACGTTCGCACACATTGTCGACACCGACCTGGCTTTCCACAAAGGCGGAGGCGGTATAAGTACCGGGCGCGCTCTGCAGCCGCGCGGCGGAATAGAAGCTCACCGGCAGGTTCCGATTGCGGCAGAAGTCCAGCAGTCCCTGCTCGTCTGCCTTGACGGTGATGGACGCCGCGTTACGGATGGCCTGGGGCAGGATGCCGCGCTCAAAGCAGAAGGCTTCAAACGCAGTCTCCAACTGCTCTGCCGTTGTACCGCGCCTGCAGCCGATGCCCAGGCTCAGCACCCGCGGCACCAGCTGCAGGGCCGCGTCGGTCCGGCGGCGGTAATCCACCGCCACGTCGCCGGGCGCTGTGAGCGTCACGCCCTCGGGCCGCTCCCCGGAAATGGGCCAGGGGCAGTCCACCGCCACGGTCTCGCCGCGCAGAATCTTTGCGGAAACAGTCCTGATCCGCTCCGGCTGCAGCAGGAGCAGATTCTGCCGCTTGGCCCAGAGATCCACCGCGAACAGCCCGTTAATATCCGTTGCCGTCGTGATCACGGCCACGCCCCCGGTCAGCGCCGCGATCTGCCGCGCCAGCTCATTGGCGCCGCCCAAATGCCCCGACAGCAGCGGGATGACGTACTCGCCGCGCTCATCGACGCAGACCACGGCGGGGTCGGCCGCCTTGCTCAGCACGTGCGGCGCGATGGCACGCACGGCGATGCCCGCTGCGCCGATGAAGACCAGCCCCGCGCGAAGGGGGAACTGCTCTGCCGTCCAATCGGCAAGGCTTACGCCGCCCTCGCCGCGCACCTGGCCGCCGAGACTGGCGCACAGCTTCTGTGCCAGCGCCTGGCCCCGTTCGGTAAAGGCGCTATAGGCAAAGCCCTCTCTCATTGCTTCTTCCTCCATGTGTTCAGGAGTTTTTCTGCCCCCTCGGTTTTTCCGAGAAGGCCGTATTCGTTGGAAAACAGCACCGCGCCCACGGCATAGGCTCCGCTGACTCGCCGGTCGAGAACCTCCTGGATCGCGGCGCAGAGACTTTCCATGACCTGTTCCCGCAGCCCCGCCTGCTCTAAAACCGCAAGGCAGCCGTCGCTGGTCACCTGCGCCATGAGCGCCCGGCAGGTTTCGGGTCCCGCCCCGCAAACGGCGGCGTGGGCGCAGAACAGCTCCCTGCGGCAGTCGGCCACGTGGGAATGGGTGTTCATGACCCCACCGGCGAGCTTCACCAGCTTTCCGACATGCCCTACCAGCAGCACCTCGCGAAACCCCTCGATCGCGGCCAGATCCAGCGCTTCACCGAGGTAATTGGAGCACTTGACCGTGCCGACCGTTTCCAGCTCCGGGTAGCCGCGGCGCAGGAAATCCAGGCCGTAATTGCCCGGTGTAAGAATGACCCGCGTCCGATCCTCTGCCGCCCTTTGCCTGAGCTCGACGGCGATGGTGTCGACCAGGGCCTGCTCGCTCATGGGCTCCACGATCCCGGAGGTGCCCAGGACCGACAGTCCGCCCTCGATACCCAGCATAGGGTTGAAGGTCTTCTTGGCCCGCTCGGCCCCGCCGGGAATGGAGACCGTCACCGCGATCCCGCCGCCGTAGCCCCGCTCCGCGCAGACTTCTTCGATGGCTGCGCGGATCATTTTCCGCGGCACAGTATTGATGGCGGCCTCGCCCACCGGTTGATCGAGACCGGGCTTGGTGACGCGGCCCACGCCCTCGCCGCCGTCGATGGTGATGCCCCGCTCCGTCTTTTTGACTGTGGCGTAGACAAGCATGCCGTCGGTCACATCGGGGTCGTCCCCCGCGTCCTTGCGCACGGCGCAGCTGGCCCGGCCCGCCGTCAGGCGGCAGTCCTCCAGTCCGACCTCCACGCGCAGACCCTTGGGCGTAATCAGGGCCGCCTGTTCCGGCGCCGTGCCGGTCAGCAGCAGCTCCACCGCGCCCGCCGCGGCCAGCGCCGCGCAGGTGCCGGTGGTGTAGCCGCAGCGCAGAAGCTTTCTTCCGCTGCGGATCGTATAGTCAAAGCCCATGGTTTTCCTCCCGGCGCGCAGCCAGCCTCTGCAGCTCGGGAAAGCGGGCGAGCACCGCGTCGTAGTTTTCCCGCCGGTGGGGAAACGCGCAGTCGACGCAGCTTTTCACGCCCTTTTCGGTGTAGCGGCAGTTCCCGCCGCAAGTCTCCCCCAGCGCGTACAGCGGGCAATAGCAGAACAGACAGTTAAAGTCCGTCTCCTCTATTCCCCGGTGGCAGGGGAAAAACTCGCAGTCCTTATTTTGAAAAAAAGCATAGTGCTTTTCCTGCATTTCAGTTCCATCCTCTCGCGGCGGGGTCGAGCATGTCGGCCGCCGTGTAGATCAGCGCGTTTACGATCGCCGCGGCCACGCTGCTGCCACCCTTGCGGCCGAGCGCAACGATGGCGGGCACGCCATATTCCCCACACACCTTGAGTACGCGCTCCTTGCTCTCCACCACGTTGACGAAGCCCACCGGCACGCCGATCACCAGCGCCGGACGCAGCCCCGCCTCGATCTGCTCGGCAATGCGTATAAGCGCCGTCGGCGCGTTTCCGATGGCAAGGATCGCGCCGGGATCATGCTCAGCCGCATAGTCCATGGCGGCCACGGCGCGCGTGGTGCCATTGGCCCTGGCCTGCGCCGCGATCGTCGGCTCGGCCATGAAGCAGCGGGCCGTTCCGCCCAGCTTTTCAAGCCCTGTCCTGCTGACCCCGGCCAGAGCCATGTTGGTGTCCGTGATAATATTGGTGCCGCGCCGGAGTGCCGCCGCGCCGAGGGACACGGCATAGGGTGTAAAGCGCAGGTTCTCGGCATAGTCAAAGTCGGCGCTGGCATGGATGCAGCGGCGGATCACTGCGGCGTTTTCCGGATCGAGGGCGACGCCTCTCGCTTCCAGCTCGGCCTCGATGATGGCCATACTTCCCCGTTCGATTTCTCCCGGCAGGTGCTTCATCGCTGAAATTCCTCCATCGCGCGGTAGATCTTCTCCATGTCCAGACTCTGCCGCACCGCGTCGGCCAGCCGGTCGTATTCTCTGTTTTTATGTGCCGCGCGGGTCTCGATCTTCACCCGTTCAATGTGGACACCCTTGCGTTCAGCCAGCCAGGAAGCCAGCCGCTCCACCAGCTCTCCGCTGTCGAACAGCCCATGTAGATAGGTGCCGAAGACGTCCCCTTGGGCCGTCCCCTCCTCCGTTCCGTCGTCAAGGCGGCAGAAGGCCGCCCCGTCCAGACGCCGGGTCTGACCCATATGGATCTCGTAGCCCTGCAGCCTTGCCCCCGTGAACGGTGCGGCGATGCACAGGGCTTCCTTTCTCGTTCGGATCTTCTCCTGAGTAAACAGCGTCTCACAGGGCAGCAGCTCAAGGCCCGCAACGCGTCCCTTCTGTTCGATGCCTTCTGGATCGTTGAGCGAATAACCCAGCATCTGATATCCGCCGCAGACGCCCAGGATCGGCACCTTGGCGGCGTGCAGCGCCTTGATCGCCGCGGCAAAGCCCGTTTCATGGAGCCAGGCCATGTCGCCCATGGTGTTCTTGGTTCCGGGCAGGATCAGCAGATCGGGCCGGCCCAGCTTTTCGGGCCTGTCCACATACCGCAGGCCGATGGCCGGGTGCTGCTCCAAGGGGTCGAAGTCGGTGAAATTGGCAATGTGCGGCAGGCGCACCACGGCGATGTCCAGCGCGCGGCTGCTCTGTTCCCGTTTTAGACGCGGGGCGAGGCTGTCCTCGTCGTCGATGTCGACCCGGATGTACGGTACCACGCCCAGCACCGGTACTTCCGTCAGCTCCTCCAATTGCTTGAGCCCCGGCCGCAGCAACTCCACGTCGCCGCGGAACTTGTTGATCACCGTACCGATCACGCGCTTTCGCTCCTCCGGCCGCAGCAGGGCCACCGTGCCGTAGAGCTGGGCGAAGACCCCGCCCCGGTCGATGTCTCCGGCAAGGATCACCGGCGCGTTCACCAGCTCCGCCAGGCCCATGTTGACGATATCGTCGGCGCGTAAGTTGATCTCCGCCGGGGAGCCCGCGCCCTCGATGACGATGACGTCGTTTTCTTCCGCAAGGCCATTGTAAGCCTGCAAAATGTCGGGGATCAGGCCCCGCTTCATTTTGAAATAGTCGGCGGCCTCGTAATGACCGCGCACCCGGCCGTTGACAATCAGCTGGCTGCCGCGGTCGCTGGAGGGCTTGAGCAAAATGGGGTTCATGCGCACGTCGCATTCCAGCCCCGCGGCCTCGGCCTGCACCGCCTGGGCGCGGCCCAGCTCCAGCCCATCGGGTGTGACAAAGCTGTTGAGGGCCATGTTCTGGCTCTTGAAGGGCGCCACGCGCAGACCGTCCTGTAAAAAGATGCGGCAGAGCGCCGTTGCCAGCAGGCTCTTGCCCGCGCCGGACATGGTGCCCTGTACCATGATGCACTTGGCCGTTTTGATCACCTCATTGCAAACCGAATCGCGCAGCCCAATATCAGCGCCAGGAAGCTGCCCGCGTACTCCATCCGGCAGGCACGGCGGATATCGTCGGCCACGATGGGCCGGTTGTCGTCCCCAATATAGGGCTTATCATAGAGCTTTCCAAAGTAGTACGCGGGACCGACCAGCCGCAGCCCCAGGGCCCCGGCCATGGTCGCCTCACACTGGGCGGCATTGGGACTGGCATGCCTGCGCCGGTCCCGTCGCCAGATGCGCAGGGCATCCTTTGCGTTCTCTCCCGTCAGTCCCGCCGCCGCGATCAGCAGCAGCGCCGCCAGCCGCGCGGGGATGAAGTTTGCCGCGTCGTCCAGCTTGGCCGCCGCACGGCCGAAGTAAAGATACCGTTCATTTTTATACCCCACCATGGAGTCCATGGTGTTGACCGCTTTGTAGGCCAGGGCCAAGGGCGCTCCGCCAATCATCATATAAAACAGCGGCGCAATCACCCCGTCGGAGAAATTTTCCGCCACGGTCTCCACTGCAGCGCGGGCAACGCCCGCCGCGTCCAGTGCGGCGGTGTCCCGCCCGACAATGCGCGCCACCGCGGTCCGGGCCTCGGGCAGCCCCGCTTCGGTCAGCGCTCGCCGGACGTTCATCGCCTCATCCCGGAGATCCTTGATTGCCAGCGCCTGCCAGCACCAGATCACCTCCAGCGCGAAGGCCGGGACCGGTGACAGGCGTCCCAGCAGCCACAGCGCCAACGTGCACAGTCCCCAGGTTCCCACCGGCAGCAGCACGGCCATCACCGCGCCCGCCGCGAGACTTCCCTTTTCACTTTTCGGAAACACCGCGCGCAGTCCGCTCTCCAATCGGCGGATCGCCTTGCCCATCAGCACCACCGGGTGCATCGGCGTCAGCGCCGCCGGATCGCCCAGCAGCAGATCCAGCGCAAAGCCGCACAGCGCGGCAAGCAGAATTCTCATCGGTTAAAACTGACCTCTTGTCTGTATGTGAGCTTTCCGGGCCACGCCTCCGCTTCCAGCAGTAGTCCATGTCCGCAGGCCGTCTGCCAGCGGTAATACTCCCGCGCGGGTTCCCCCCAGCGCTCCATCACTGCCATCTGCGTTCCGCCGTGGGCGACGATCACAAGCTCCTCTTCCCCGGCAGCCATGGCCTCGCGCGCCAGCGCGTCAAAGGCTGCGCAAACCCGGGCGGAAAATTCTCCATGATCTTCCCCTCCGGGGCAGCGTCCCCGGCAGTAGCCGTCCACCCAGGCGCGATAGTCCGTGTCTTCCTCCATCTCCCACCAGCCGCGTCCCTCAAAGACGCCGAAGTTCATCTCCTGTAATCCCGGGACCGGCACGATCTCCGCCTGTGGGAACAGCAGCGCCGCTGTTTCTCTCGCGCGCAGCATCGGTGAGACAAATACGCGCACCGGAGCGAAGTCCGCCGCTTGCAGCGCATCCCTGCCGGCGGAGGACAGAGGCGTGTCCAGCGCGCCCTGATAGCGCTTTTCCTCACCCAGGATGGTCAATCCATGACGGATCAGAACCACTTTCACGGCCATTCTCCCTTCAGCAGCTGCGGCAGCCCGCAGCAGACGCGGATCACCGTGTCCGCCCTTTGCGCCAGCGCGCAGGCCAGCCGCCCGGCCGCCTCGCGCTTGGCCCGCTCGTGGGCATCCACGGGCACAACGCCGCCGCCAAGCTCGGTGGCGATCACCACGCGCTTATCGGCCAGCGCCTCGGCCAGCGCCTCCGGCGTATCATTCAGCGCCAGCTCCTGCACGTCCCAGGCGGCACAGGCTGTGAAGGCCGCGTCGTCAAGGCCCAGGGCATTTTGTATGTATTCCCTTTTGCCCGCAAACAGCGGGCCGGTCACAAAAATCATAGGGTGTTCCTCACATATTGGCCCAGGCACCAGGCCGCCAGCATCCAGAGCTCCGCCTTCTGCAAAAACCATCCGGCCAAGTCCCCGGAAACACCGCCGAAGTCCTGCTTTGCCACGCGTCCGTATCGCCAGAACACCAGCGCCGCCACAGCCGGAACCTCCGCCGCGCCGCCCAGCGCCAGTACAATCGCAAGCGCGCAGCTGAGCGCCAGCAGCACCGCACGCACCCGCTTTTTGTCGGCTGCGTCGGCAAAGCTGCGGGCAAGGCCGCTGCCCTCCCGCAGGGGATAGACCGTCAGCGCCAGCCCCGACAGGCTGCGCGACAGGCCAAACAGACACACCAGCGGCAGCAGTTTCACTTCTCCCAGCGCCGTCCACAGTGCAAAGCTCGCCACAAAATATACGCCCAGCCGGATGGCCGCGAAAGCCCCCAGGTGCGGGTCCTTCAAAATCTCCTGCCGCTTTTCCACGCTGCCGTGGCTTGCCAGGGCGTCGCAGGTGTCGGCGTAGCCGTCCAAGTGGATGCCCCCCGTAATCAGCACCGGCAGCAGGCACAGGCCCGCCCCGCGTAAAACAGCAGGCAGCGCCAGCGCCGCGCAGAAGCACACCCACCCCCATCCGGCAAGGCCGATCACCGCTCCGATCAGCGGGAAGGCGCAGAGGCTGTAGCGCATGTTCTTCTCGTTCCATTCAATCTGCGGCATGGGCAGCGCCGAGAACATGGAGAAGGCCACAATCACCGTTTCCCATATCGTCATGGCAATTCTCCTTTCAGCACGTTGGGTAAACCGCAGACCATCTCCACCACGCAGTCGGCCCTTCGGGCGATCTCCCGGTTCAAATCGGCCAGCGCTTTCATGAAGCGCAGGGTCTCCCCCGCGTAGTCGCTGCCGCCGGAGAAAATTTCATTGCTCACAATGGTGAGATTGCCGCACCGCGCCTCCAGCGTCTCCACACCCCGGCGTACCGCGTCCGTTCCCCCGCCCTGCGGGGAATACAGCTCATTGGCCAAAAGGTTTGACAGATCCTCCAGCAGCACGTTGGCGCCGTGAGGAATCGGCGCGGCCGATAAGTTTACATAACATTCAACTGTCTCAAATCCGATATGCCGCCGCTGCTCCCGATGGCGCTGGATCCTGGCGCGGCACTCGGCGTCAAAGGGCTCCATGGTGGCGATATAGACCCGCTCTCCCGGGAGCTTTTGGATCAGCTGTTCGGCAAAGGCGCTCTTACCGCTGCCGGAGCCGCCGATGAGTAAGGTTAACATAACTTCCCTCTCAATTCTGCGGCGTATAGGCGTCGATGCCCAGGCGGTCAAAGGTCTGCCCGCTGTTGTAGACCGCCAGCGCCATATCCAGCAGCGGCAGCAAGGCCACCGCTCCCCCGCCCTCACCCAGGCGCAGGCCCGCCGTGATCGGCGCGGGCAGGTCCAGCGCCTCCAGCGCCTGGGCCGCGGCGGGCTCGGCGGAGCAGTGGCTTAACAGCAGCGCCTTCTTTGCCGCGGGGCAGAGCCGCACGGCGCACAGCGCCGCCACCGTGCTGATCAGCCCGTCCGCCACCACGGGCACGCGGTATTTCGCCGCCGCGAGGAAGGCCCCGCACATGGCGGCGATGTCCAGTCCGCCGACCTTTGCCAGCACGTCGATGGGATCGTTTGCCTCCGGCGCATGAAGCGTAAGAGCGCCGCGGATGACTTCTTTTTTTCGTCTCAGCCCCGCGTCGCTCAGCCCTGCGCCGCGGCCCACCAGGGGTTCGGGGTCCGTGTCCAGCAGCGCGGCGAGCACCGCGCAGGCGGTGGTGGTGTTGCCGATGCCCATCTCGCCCAGGGCGAAGATGTCCGTCTCCCCGGCAAGCTCCGCCACAAGCCGCGCTCCGGCAACCATGGCGACCAGGCACGCCTCCCGCGTCATGGCGGGCTTTTGGGCAATGTTTTCCGTGCCGTTTTTCACGCGGCGGTCCAGTACGCCGGGATGACCGGGAAAATCCCGGATGCCCACATCCACGGGCAGCACCGCGCAGTTTACCGTTTTTGCCATGGGGCTGATGGTGCTGCGGCCCTCGGCCAGGGCCGCAGCCACATGCGCGGTCACCTCGCTGCCGCACTGACTGACCCCCTCGGCCACCACACCGTTATCGGCGCAGAAGACCAGCAGTTTCCGACGGGCAAGCTGAATGTCCGCCGATCCGGTCAGAGCCGCAATGCGCACCAGATCGTCCTCAAAAATCCCCAGGCTGCCCAGCGGCTTGGCAAGGCCATCCCAGCGGCGGCGGGCAGATTCCGCGGCATTTTCATCGGGAGGTGATATATTTTTAATCCATTCGTTGAGCATTTCCATAGCTAATGCAGGCATTCACGAAGCGTTCGGCCAGCGGGCTTTCCCCGTCAAAATGCAGGTGGGGGAAGGCCGCGTACAGGCTGTCTGAAACATAGCCGCAGGGCCAGCTGCGGCCGTTTTGTTTGGTTGACATAAGATCAGTTCCCGTTTCTGTCGCGTCCCAGTAGTGGAATTCATGGGCGGGCACAGCGTCCCCGGAGCGGAAAAGCAGCGAGTCCTTCGGTGCGGAGAGCGTTTGGTAACCAAAACGGCGCAAATGTTCCGTTTTATAGCCATTCCCCGGCAAAACGCCGCACATTTTCCAAGTATTTCCCTGGGCATCCTCGAGGCTGTCAAGGAGGTAGAGGAAGCCGCCGCACTCGGCGACAGTGGGCAGACCGCCGCTTACTGCGAGGCGGACAGAGGCCAGGAGGGAGGTGTTTTTTGAGAGGGTGGCGGCATGGAGTTCGGGGTAGCCGCCGGGGAGGTAGAGGCCCTGAATATCAGCAGGCAGGGCGGAGTCAGACAGGGGACTGAAGGGTATGGGGAGGGCACCATGGAGCCGGAGAGCGTCCAGGGTGTCGGCATAGGTAAAGCAAAAGGCGGCGTCCTGCGCCACGGCAATACGGCAGCGGGCGGGAGGGAAGGTCGGTTTTTCGGCGGGCACTCCGTCGTCCTCGGCAAAGGCGAGCAGCGCATTCAGATTGGCAGAATGAAACAGCTGGTCGGAGATGACATCAAAGCGGGCGGAGAGGTCCGCGATTTCACCGGCGGTATAGAGACCAAGGTGACGGCTTTCGAGCCGGGCCTCCGGCATAGGGGGCAGGAAGCCGATGACAGGCAGGCCGGTTTCCCGCTCAAGGATCGGGCGAAGGTGGGCGGCCTGGCTCTCGCTGCACTCGGACAGGAAGAGCGCCGCAATG
>JAFTGE010000061.1 GCA_017458085.1 Oscillospiraceae bacterium | reverse complement strand
CGCCCGCTTACTTTCTCCACACGGATCATCCCGGAGTCCATCACGGCGATGCCCGCCGAATCATAGCCCCGATATTCCAGCTGCTGCAGGCCCTTCAGAAGGATGGGCGCTGCGCTTTGTTTTCCGGCAAATCCAACGATTCCGCACATGTCGAAGTCCTCCTTTTATACGCCAAACAGCAGATCGCCGTAAGTCGGGATCGGCCAATAGGATGCGGCCGTGAGCGTCTCCGCCTTGTCGCAGAGCGTGCGCAGCGCGTCCATCCTTCCCAGAAGCTCGTCCCGGATGAAGAAAGCCTGTGTTGTGATATCTTCACCGTTGCAATTTTCAATACTCTTCTCCAGCGCCTCAATGGCCGCATCGATCTCATCGGCAAGGCCGGAGAGCTTTTCCAGCAGCTTGGTTTCCGCCCGGCAGGGCAGTACAGCCACGGCCTTTTTCTTCTCGCTGATTCCGGAAGCCAGGTCTCCGGTGAAGCGCAGAACAGCGGGCAGGATCTCTTTCTTGGCCATGTCCGCCATGGTAAGCGCCTCGATGCGGACCGTACGCACATAGTTCTCCATGGTGATCTCATAGCGGGAGCGGATCTCCGCCTCGGAGAAGATCTTATGCCGCTGCAGCATCTCCATGTTCTCCGGCACCAGCACCATCTGCAGCGCATCCGGCGTCGTGCGCAGGTTCAGAAGTCCGCGCTCCTCGGTTGCCTCCTTGATCCAGGCGTCGTCATAGCCGTTCCCGTTGAACAGGATCCGCTTGTGCGCCTTGATGTTTTCACGGATCAGCTCGTGCAGGCAGGTGTCAAAGTCCCCTGTGCAGCCCTCCAGTTCATCCGCGAACTGGCGCAGCGCCTCCGCTACGGCGGCGTTGATCATGATGTTCGCACAGGAAATAGAATCGTTGGAGCCCACCATGCGGAACTCGAATTTATTCCCGGTAAAGGCAAAGGGAGAGGTGCGGTTGCGGTCCGTCGTGTCCCGGTTGAAGCGGGGCAGTACGTCGGCGCCTAGGCGGATCCTTTGCTTCTCCGTTCCGGCGTATGGGCTGTCGGTCTCGATGGCGTCCAATACGGCGCTCAGCTCGTCCCCGAGGAAGATGGAAATGACGGCCGGTGGCGCTTCGTTGGCGCCGAGACGATGGTCGTTCCCGGCGGAGGCTACGCTCAGCCGCAGCAGTCCCTGATACTCGTCCACCGCCTTGATGACCGCCAGGAGGAAGAGCAAAAACTGCGCGTTTTCATAAGGCGTGTCGCCGGGGCTCAGAAGATTGACGCCGGTATCGGTGGCCATGGACCAGTTGTTGTGCTTGCCGCTGCCGTTCACGCCCGCAAAGGGCTTTTCGTGCAGCAGGCACACGAGGCCGTGCCTGCGGGCGACTTTCTTCATGATTTCCATCGTGAGCTGGTTGTGATCCGCCGCGACGTTGGTTACAGTGAAGATCGGCGCCAACTCGTGCTGACAGGGAGCCACCTCGTTGTGCTCGGTCTTGGCATAGATGCCGAGCTTCCAGAGTTCTTCGTTCAGCTCCTCCATGAAGGCCTTGACCCGTGGCTTTATGGCACCGAAGTAGTGATCCTCCAGTTCCTGGCCCTTGGGCGGCTTGGCGCCGAAGAGGGTGCGCCCGGTGTAGATCAGGTCCTTTCGTTTGAGGTACATGTCCCGGTCCACCAGGAAGTACTCCTGCTCCGGGCCGACGTTCGTCACGACCCGCTGTACCTCATGATTTCCGAACAGGTGGAGCACCCGCAGCGCCTGGCGGTTCAGAGCCTCCATCGAACGCAGCAGCGGCGTCTTTTTATCCAGCGCCTCGCCGCCGTAGGAGCAGAAAGCCGTCGGGATGCACAGCGTCTTTTCCTTGATAAAAGCATAGGAGGTCGGATCCCAGGCGGTGTAGCCTCTCGCCTCAAAGGTGGCCCGCAGGCCGCCGGATGGGAAACTGGAGGCGTCCGGTTCACCCTGGATAAGTTCCTTGCCGGAAAACTTCATGATCACGTGGCTGTCCGGCGCAGGAGAGAGGAAGCTTTCATGCTTTTCCGCCGTGATGCCGGTCAGCGGCTGGAACCAATGGGTGAAATGGGTAGCGCCGTTCTCCACAGCCCAGGCGCACATGGCGTCCGCCACGGCGTTGGCCACGGAGAGATCCAGCTTCTTGCCTTTTCGAATCGTATCTTTCAGGCTGTGGTAGACGTCCGCGGATAAGCGCGCACGCATGACCTTGTCATCGAATACCATGCTGCCAAACAGTTCCGGTACTGTACTCATAATGAATTCCTCCTTCTGGCTTTGTGAGGCTAAAACGCACATGAGAGGCAGTTCTGCCTCTCATTACGCGGTCATTTTACGCTTGTCTGTCGCAAAAGACAAGCATTTTTGTATCAACTTTATCCTTATCATTCGAATACACTATGATAGCAAAAAGCCTTTTCCTATCATGGTGCTGGATGCTGTCAAATCAGGTTGGTATATGATCTTCAAAGCGTCGTCAACCATGCGACGGCTTTGCTCCCCCCGAATACTGATGACCGCGCCGGTGCCGCAGAAGTCATGCTCAAAGGCTTTGCGGCGCAGCAAAACAGCCTTGCTGTTTTGCCATATGCTCATTATAGCGGGATGGTCTTAAGGTCGGGGTCAAAATACGGCATCGGCTGCAGCTTGAAGAGGTTCTGCTCGTGCAGTCTGTCAATTCTGGCTTTTGTCCTTTCGTCAGATACTTTTCCTATGCGGATATAACGATCCAACTCCTCATAGGTGAAGCCCAGGCTCTCTTCGTCTGTTTTCCCGGACAGGCCGTCGATGGGCGTTTTTTCGACGAGCTGCTCAGGCAGTCCCAGCACCCGTCCGATCGCTTTGACCTCCTGCACAGTCAATCTGGAGCAGGGGCTGAAGTCTCCTGCCCCGTCTCCGTAGCGTGTCGCATAACCCACCCAGTCTTCCGAGAGATTGCAGGTATTCGCCACTCTTCCGTTGTGACTCTGGGATACCGCATACAGCGCCGCCATACGAATTCGGGCCGGGAGATTGATTCGGCTTTGTTCAGAAAGCGCAAAGGGAATGGCTTCTTTCAAGCCGTTTACCGCCGCTTCAATATTCACTGTGAAATACCGAATTCTCAGAAGAGTCACCAGACTTAGGGCAGCATCATAGTCCGGTTGTACCCCGTTCGGCATCAACACGCCGATCACCCGTTCCCTGCCGAGCGCCTCTACACACAGCGCCGCAACTGTAGAGCTGTCTTTTCCTCCGGAGATCCCAACCACCGCATTGCATCCTGCTCCATTTGTTTCAAAAAAGCCGCGTATCCAATCCACGCACTCATTTTTAACCTTCATAGCATCGAACATGATTTCGCCTCCCTATGGTCATTCAGCGGCCTGCGTTATGAGATGTGCTCGCAGCAAGTTGACCTGCAGCCTTTAAAGCTCTGATATCTGCAGCGCGTCATAGCCGGATTCGCCGGTGCGGATACGGACCACATCCTCTACGTCATAAACAAAGATTTTGCCGTCGCCGATCTTCCCTGTGTGCAGCGCCGCATTGGCCGCCGCTACAACCAGTTCCGGATCCACCTTGGACACGACAATATCGACCTGAAGCTTCGGCGTGAGATGCATACTCATCTCAATGCCGCGGTACTGGCCGGTTTTGCCCTTCTGCGTGCCGCAGCCCAGCACATTGGTGACGGTCATGCCGGTGACACCGATGCCGGCCATCGTATCCCGCAGGGTGCCGAAGCGCGCCTCATCGCAGAGGATGCGCACGAGAGTGTAGCGTTTCCGGCCGACCGGCGTTTCACGCAAACCGGAGGAGAGCGTCAGCGGGAAAGGCTGCAGTCCGGCGGTGTCGACCGGGCCTTCAGAATGCACGCCCAGTGTGGACTCGATGGGGATGAAGTCCGCGTAGGCGTTGGCGAGGCCGTGCTCCGTCACATCCAGGCCCTCGATCTCCTCTTCCGCACCCGCGCGAAGGCCGATCGTTCCCCGGATGACCTTAAAGACCAGGATCATACACAGGACCGTATAGCTTCCGATGGTAAGGACGCCGAGACACTGCACGCCCAGTTGCCGCAGCCCGCCGCCATAAAAAAGGCCTTTGGTGCCGTAGCTCTCATTACAGGCAAACAGGCCTACGGCAATCGTGCCCCAGATTCCGTTGACGCAGTGGACCGCCACCGCGCCGACAGGATCGTCCACGTGGAAACGCATGTCCAGAACCTCCACTGCCAGGTCTACGAGGATCCCCGAGACAATGCCAATAATCGTTGCTCCGAGCGCATCCACGCTGGCGCAGCCAGCGGTGATGGCGACCAGTCCGGCCAGCGAGGCGTTGAGGCACATGGAGACATCCGGCTTTCCGTTCTTCCTCCAGGTAAAGAGCATACAGGTGACCGTTGCCACCGCCGGGGCGATCGTAGTTGTCCCGAAGATACGTGCCATCTCTTCCACATCGGCTGCCGCCGCGCCGTTAAAGCCGTACCAGGCAAACCACAAAATAAAAACACCCAAAGCGCCCAAGGTTACGGAGTGTCCCGGACTTGCGTTTGATGTGATGCTGCCGTCCGCGTTTTTTGTGTATTTGCCGATACGGGGACCAAGGATCACCGCGCCGACCAGCGCGGACAAACCTCCCACCATATGGATCACACAGGATCCTGCAAAGTCGATGAAGCTCAGCCTGCTCAGCCAGCCGCCGCCCCAGACCCAGCCGGCCTCGATCGGATAGATGAGCAGACTGAT
>JAFTGE010000060.1 GCA_017458085.1 Oscillospiraceae bacterium | reverse complement strand
GCCAGCGTTCATCCTGAGCCAGGATCAAACTCTCAATAAATGGTATCTAAACAAGCTTTCGCTTGCTCAAATCTTATTGATGCTTTCCAGCTCTCAAAAGAATTTTTATAGTCATCTCTGACTTTTAAAGAACCCTTTTCTTGGTGCTTATTTAGCATAAGCTTTTCTTACATTGTTCAATTTTCAAGGTACTCACTTGCGACTCCCTCTTGGGTGTCAGCCTGATTAATATAGCACAGGTAAACCGCTTTGTCAAGAACTTTTTTCAAATTCTTTTGAATTTTTTGTTCCTGCTTGGGATTCGCAGCGCCCCTCTTTCGGGCGCTCGGTTAATATAGCACCGCTGAAGGCAAAAGTCAACACTTTTTTCCAGATTTTTTCAAGTTTTTTTAGAGGTTCTAAATATTGTAGTTTTTATGGGATATACTATACCACATGTATAAGAATGAGGAACAATTTCACGAAACGGCGCTGCATGTGCAGCACCTCCCGGAGTACCCGCGCCTGCTGAACGCTCAGGCGCTGGAAGAAATCTTTGCCTCCTGCACCGATTTCCAGCGGCGGCAGGTGCGCTTCGGGCTGAACCCGGAGAAGGTGATCACGGTCTTCTGGCTGGACGGCCTTGTCTCCGGCAAGCTGGTAGCCGAGGAGGTCATCCGCCCGCTGACGGACGCGCTGCGGATGCTGCCCGCGGACACAGCCCAGCAGAGTCTGGCCCTGGTACTCTCCGGCGGGGTCTACAGCTGCGCGGCCAAGGCCCGCGACACCGTGGACGACGTGGTGCAGGATCTGACCCACGGCGGCTGCGTGCTGGTTTTTGACAGTCTGTGCCGCGCGGTCAGCTTTGAGGTGCGCAGCGAGTCGGGCCGCGCGGTGTCCGAGCCGACGCTGGAAAAATCCCTCAAGGGCGCGCGGGATTCCTTCGTGGAGATGCTGCGGGTCAACACCGCGCTGGTGCGGAGGCGGCTGTGCACGCCGAAGCTGAAGGTGGTGGAGAACCAGATCGGCCGCAAGTCGCACACGGCGGTGGCCATGCTGTTTCTGGAGGACGTGGCCGCGCCGGAGACCGTGCAGGAGCTGGCCAATCGGCTGGATGCGCTGGATATTGATGCGCTGCTGGCCACGGGGATTTTGGAGGAAGCGGTCGTGGACGCGCCGCGCTCGCCCTTTCCCCAGCTGCTGCACACCGAGCGGCCCGACCGCTTTGCCCAATATCTGGCGGACGGCCGTGTGGGGCTGTTGATTGACGGGCTGCCCATCGGCCTGGTGCTGCCGGTAACGCTGGCGGAGTTTATGAAGGTCTCCGGCGATTTAAGCAGCAACTATCTGGTTTCCAGCGCCCTGACGGTGCTGCGCTACGGGGCGCTGCTGCTGAGTATGCTGCTGCCGGCGATCTATGTGGCGATCGCGCTGTACCACCAGGAGATGCTGCCGACGCGTCTGCTGCTGAGCGTGATCGAGGCCAAGCAGGACGTGCCCTTTTCCACCGCGCTGGAGGTGCTGGGCATGCTGATCTCCTTTGAGCTGCTGCAGGAGGCGGGGCTGTACCTGCCCAATCCCATCGGCGACACGGTGTCCATCATCGGCGCGCTGATCGTGGGCCAGTCGGCGGTGGAGGCGCGGGTGGTTTCCCCCATTGCGATCATCGTGGTGGCCTTCTCCGGCATCGCCGGCTACACGCTGCCCAGCCAGGATCTGGGCTCGGCCATGCGGCTGCTGCGGTTTGGCTTGGTGCTGGCCGCGATCGTGGGCGGACTTTTCGGCGTGGGGGCGGCGCTGTGCCTGGTGCTGCTGCACCTGGCGGGGATGGACAGCTTCGGCATAAACTACACCGCGCCGCTCAGTGACGACCAGCCGCTGGGCCTTACGCGGCTGCTGCTGCGCGTGCCGAAACGGGAAAACCGCTTCCGTGATCCGGCGCTGCACACCCCGGACAAAAGGAGGCAGGCATGAGGACGGTTTTCACATTGCTGCTGTGCCTGCTGCTGATCCTGCCGCTGGCGGGACAGCGCGGCGCACACGCCAATTTTCGCGAGTTGGAGCAATTGCTGGTCATTCGCACCATGGGTTTGGACGAGTTTCGCGGCGGCGTACAGCTGTCACTGGCCTCCTCGGGCAGCAGCGAGCGCGGGCCGAAGCGCCTGCAGGCCAGCGGCACCTCGGTTACGGCGGCCATGGACCGGCTGAGCAGCTTTTCCTATGAGGAGGATCTGTTCTGTGCCCATATTGAGCAGCTGCTCATCGGGGAGAAGGAGGCCGAGGCGGGGCTGGACGCGGCCCTGGCCTACATTGAGCGCTCACCGGAGCTGCGGCTGGATCTGCCGCTGTATATTATTAAGGGCGGCACGGCCACAGACGCGGTGATGAACGTCGGCGGTGGCGGCCAGGGCATCTGCGAGGTGATGGAGGCCGTGCACCTCAGCCTCGCCCGCCGGGGCGACAGTGGCGAGACGCCCGCCTCCCAGGTCATCCGCGACAATGAGCGCTACGGCGCGGCGCTGATCTGCGCGCTGGTCTGCCGCGACGCCAGCGAGACCGAGCAGAGCGCCGACGGTTCAGGCGAGGACGCCACCAAGCCCCTGGCCGCCGCGCCGGAGGGCTATGCGGTGCTGCGAGACGGGAAGCTCTGCCGCTATTTAACAAAGGAGCAGAGCATCGCCGTAGGCTTTCTCAAAAACCGGGTAGGCGTGGCCGAGGTGCAGCTGCGCGACAAATATGGCGGGATGGCGGTGCTGGAGCTCACCGGCGGCGGCAGCCGCATAGAGCCGGTTTGGACCGAGGGCGTGCTGGCGGGCCTGAAGATCCAGTGCGATGTCCGGGCCGCACTGGTGGAAACGCGGGGCAGCGGCATACAGGATGAGGCCTATCTCGACGCGCTCACCGCGGCGCTAGAGGAGCAGGTGGCACGCTTTGTGACAAGCACGGTGGAGGCCTCCAAGGCGCTGGAGGCGGATTTTCTGGGCCTGGCTGCGATCGTGGAGCGCTCTGACCCCGCGGCTTATCAGGCGCTGCCCCAGCCCTTTTCGGCGCAGCTGCCCGGGCTGGAGCTGGAGCTGACGGTCAGCGCCCGCCTGAACCACGCCAATGACAGGAAGGACGTTTGAGCCATGGGTGAAGAGAGCTATTCGCGCACGCAGCTTCTGACGCTGGGGACGATCATCGCGCTGACGCCCGCGCTGCGGCTGTTTCCGGGCCAGACGGCGGCCCTGGCCGGACGCGCCGCCTGGCTGACCGCGGTGGGTGCGCTGCCGCTGGGTCTGGCCTGGCTGTTTCTGTTATCGAGGCTGCTGCGCCTGCGGCAGGCGGGGGAGAACCTGCCGGAGCTGGCGCTGCGGCTGCTGGGAAAGGCGGCAGGCAAAGCGGTGGTGGCCGGTCTGGGGCTGTGGGCACTTCTGTATGCGGCCTTCGTGCTGCGCGCCGGCGCCGACCGGCTGGTGGGCACGGTCTATCCCCACTCATCGCCGTGGGTGTTCGCGCTGGTGATGGGCGCGCTGGCCCTGGCCGGAGCGCTGGCAAGACCGCGGAGTCTGGTGCGGATGGCGCGGCTGCTGCGGCCGCTGCTGCTGGGGATTCTGGGCGTGCTGTTCGTGTTTGCGCTGCCGGGGCTTCGGCTGGACAACCTCTGGCCGATAACGGTGGGCGATCTGCTCCCGGCGCTCAAGGGCACGCTGCCCGCGCTGGATATCTACAGCGGCGCGGCCCTTGCGCTGTGCTTTCTCGTGGGCGGCACCAAGGAGACGCCCGGCGGCTTTCGCGCCCTGGCCGCCTGGGTGCTGGGGATCTGCGTGATCCTGACAGCCCTCAGTCTCGCGGTGACGGGCAGCTTCGGCGCGGAGCTGGCCGCGACGCTGGCCCGGCCCTTCTTTGCCCTGGTGCGCACGCTGGTGTTTTTCCGCACGGTGGAGCGCGTGGAGGCGCTGGTGGTGACACTGTGGATCTTCCCGGATTTTCTGTGCGCGTCGCTGTTTCTTTGGGCGGGGCAATACTGCCTGCGCCTGCTGCTGGGACAAAATCCCCGGGCGCCGCACCGGGACAGTCTCGACCTCGGCGGCGGACGGTGGCTCATTCCCCTCTGCGCCGTGGCGGTGACGGGACTTGCCATCCTGCTTGCGCCGCAGCCGCAGCAGCTGGAGCGTTGGTCGCGCCAGCTGATCCCGGCAATCAACCTGGCACTGTGCTTTACGCTGGTGCCTGTATTATATATAGTAGGAAGAAAAAAGCAGACATGACAAAACCACCCCGGAGCTTTCGCTCCGGGGTGGTCAGTTTATCGTCCGGTGATCATCCCAGGATGAACGGCGTCAGGTCCAACTCCTCCAGCCCGTCGGCAAATTCGGCGGGGTGCTCGGCCTCGAAGGCGGTCAGCGCCTCGGCAGCGCCGGCGCTTGCCAGCTGCTCACGGGCGGTGTAGGGCGTGCCCTGGGCGCTGTAGAGCAGACTGTCCCCGCGCAGCGGCAGACGCAGGATCACATGGTAGCCGTAGGCGGTCTGCACCGGCTCGGCCACGGCGTACTCGTCCAGCGCGTTGACCGTGTCCTCAAACTCCGCGACCATGGTGCCGGGGGTGTAGGTGTAGCCGTCGGGGTAGACGAGCTTGCCGCCGTCCTCACAGTACTGCGCCTTGAGCTCGGCAAAGCGGCGCAGCAGCTCTTCACGATCTTCGATGGCGGAAAGCTCGGCATAGATGGCGTCCGCCGTCGCCTTCTTTTCGGCGATGACGGCCGCGTCCAGCGCGTCGCCCGTGTCGGGGTCAATGGTCATAAACAGGATGTGCCCGGCGGAGACATAGCCCTGCTCCTCCATCCAGGCCACGGCATCGGCCTCATCGACCTTCGCGCCGTTTTCCCCGTAGAGCGCTTCGGCAATCTTGGAATACAGGATGTTGGCCGCGCTCATGCTGCGATAGGCGGAAACCGTCATGTGGTTCTCCTGCTCCAGAACAGCGGCGAGGTCGTCGACCGTGGCGCCCTCGCCAAAGAGCTCCGCGGCCAGCTGCTCCGGGTCAAGCGCAGCCAGATCCCCCTCGTCCAGCGCCAGGCCCATTTCATCGGCCATGGCGCGGATCGCCAGGATCCGGGTGAGATAGTTGTTCGTATCGCTGACGGCGTACTGGGCGTAGGTGCGGCCGGTCTCATCGCCCACGGAGCCGGTCCAGTCGGCGGCCAGGCCGTAGTAGAGGTACATCTGGTTGAAGAAGTCCTCGATCTGGCGGCCGGTCATGCACAGCCATTCGCTGTATTCGCTCCAGCTCAGCTCCTCGTCGGCCAGACGGATGACGGTCTCGTCCGCGTCGTGCAGCGCGCGGATGGCGTCGTAGTCCAGGCCGCGGGGCGCTTCCTCCACCGTGGGGACGCCTTCCTCTGCATTCTCCGCCGCGGGCACGTCGACCAGCGCGTCCGGATTGGAGCCGATCGGCGCGTCGTTATTTTTCAGCTGCTGCCAGGTCATGAAGCCCCCGAACAGGACCAGAACGCCCACCAGCGCTGCCAATAATTTTTTCATTGGAATCCCTCCCGGTTAGCCAGACGACGCGGATTTGAACCCGCGCAAATGGCTGATTTTTGGTAATTTTTGCCTTGTCGTCCTTGACTTACGCAAGTAAGCCTGCGTCCTCCGTGCCAAAACTTCCTCAAAAATCAGCTCATTTGCGTCGCAGAGTTTTGACGGAGCCAATTTTCGTCAAGGCAAGGAAACTGGCGCAGAGAATACTTTGTGTATTGTCAAGCCGGTTGACGCAGAATTGGCGGAAATTGGCCCGCCAAAACCGAGTTCAAATCCGCGCCGTCTGGCTAATATCGTATCTGCTACTATAGCATGCAAATGTGAACGAAACAAGGCTTTTTCTATTTTCCGCCCCAGTCAGCGGCAAAGCGCCGGGCCTCGTCGATGACGCGGTTTTTGTTCTGGATCTTCACGCTCAGGCACGGCTTGGACCCGGCCTCGACCCGCAGGCGGTTTTTGTACTCCGGCCGCGCGTAAAGGGCCGAGACCTTTTCCATGTCGAAGTCGGAAACCGTGTAGCGCAGGCAGCCGTTTTTCTGCGCGATATCGGTGATCCCGGCGCGGCCCGCCTCACCCCGCAGCAGGGCCACGTGGATCAGGGCGTTGACGCCGGACGGCGTGTCCCCGAAGCGGTCGATCAGCTCGTCGGTGAGGTCGTCGGCTTCCTCCTCGGTGCGGATGAGGGCGATGCGCCGGTAGATATCCATGCGCTGCTCGGCCGAGGGGATATAGCGGTCGGGAATGTTGGCCGCCACCGCCAGATCCGCCGCGCACTCCGCCCGCTGGGGCACCTCGATGCCGCGGGCCTCCAGCACCGCCTCGTTTAAAAGCTTCATGTACATGTCATAGCCCACGTCGATCATATGGCCCGACTGCTCCGCGCCCAGCAGATTGCCCGCGCCGCGGATCTCCAGGTCGCGCATGGCGATCTTGAAGCCGGAGCCGAAGGCGGCAAAGTCCCGGATGGCGTTGAGGCGCTTTTCCGCGTCCTCGGTCAGCACCTTGTCGCGCCGGAAGGTGAGGTAGGCGCTGGCGCGGCGCGTGGAACGCCCCACGCGGCCGCGGATCTGGTGCAGCTGGGCAAGCCCCAGGCGGTCGGCGTCCTCGATGATGAGGGTGTTGACGTTGGGGATGTCGATGCCGGTCTCGATGATGGTGGTGCAGACCAGCACCTGGGTTTCCCCGGAGACCACCGAGTCCATGACCGAGGCCAGCATCGCCTTATCCATCTGGCCGTGGGCCACCGCGACGGTCACGTCCTCGTCCAGGTATTGGCGCAGCCGGATTGCCGTGCGCTCGATGTCCTCGATGCGGTTGTGCAGGTAATAGACCTGCCCGCCGCGCTGCAGCTCGCGCCGGACGGCGTCGGCCAGGACGCCCCAGTCATGCTCCATGACGAAGGTCTGCACCGGCTGGCGATCCTCGGGCGGCTCCTCGATGGTGGACATGTCGCGGATGCCGGACATGGCCATGTTCAGCGTGCGCGGGATGGGCGTGGCCGAGAGGGTCAGCACGTCGACGCCCTTGGACAGCTCCTTGATATGCTCCTTGTGCGTCACGCCGAAGCGCTGCTCCTCGTCCACGACCAGAAGGCCGAGATTTTTAAACTTCACGTCCTTGCTTAAAAGCCGGTGCGTGCCGATCACGAGGTCGCACTTGCCGCTTGCAAGGTCGGAGAGCAGCTGGCTGGACTGGCTCCCCGTGCGAAAGCGCGAGAGCACCCCGATGTTCACCGGGAAGCCGAAAAAGCGCTGCAGCGCGGTCTGGTAATGCTGCTGCGCCAGCACGGTGGTGGGCACGAGGATGGCGGCCTGTTTCCCGTCCAGCACGCACTTCATCACCGCGCGCAGAGCGACCTCGGTCTTGCCGAAGCCCACATCGCCGCAGAGCAGGCGGTCCATCGGCACGCTCGATTCCATGTCGGCCTTGATCTCCGCGATGCATTTGAGCTGGTCGTCCGTCTCGGTGTAGCCGAAATTCTCCTCGAATTCCCGCTGCCACTCGCTGTCGGGGGAAAAGGCGTAGCCCGGCAGACGCTGGCGCTGGGCGTAGATTTTGATGAGCCGGTCGGCCATGTCCTTGGCCGAGGCCTTGGCGCGGCTGCGGGTCCTGGCCCACTCGGCCCCGCCCATTTTGGACAGGCGCACGGGCTTTTCCTCGCCCGCGCCGGTGTACTTGGACACCATGTCCAGCTGGGTGGCCGGGACATAGAGGGTGTCGGTGCCGGCGTAATTGATCTTGATATAATCCTTGTCGAAGCCGTCCACCTGCATGCGGACGATCCCGGCAAATTTGCCGATGCCGTGGTTTTCGTGCACCACGAAATCCCCCACCGACAGGTCGGCGCAGGAGTCGATGCGCTGGCGGTTGGGCGGGAGCTTTTTGCCCGCCTGGGCGCGCTTGCCACGGCCGCGCATGATCTGCGAGTCGGTCAGCACCGCCAGGCGCAGCGCCGGATATTCAAAGCCCGCGGACACCGCGCCGATGGCGATGGCGCAGCGGCCCGGCTCGGGCAGCTTGGTAAGCTTCTGGTCGATGAGCGCGTCCACGCCCTTGTCGTGGAAGAATTCCTGCAGGACCTTGGCGCGGCGCTCGTCCGCGGCCAGGACGACCACGCGGTAGTCCTGCCTGCAGTAGGCGGCCACGTCCTCCAGTGCCGTCTGTGCCGAGCCCGCGTAGGAGGGCAGCTGCTTGGCGGAGATGCTGGTGAGCGTCTTCGGCGGCACGGGGCTGCGCCCCACGGTGAAGGCGTCGGCCATGTAGAGGGCATAGTCCGGCAGGGCCTTGAAGAGCTTGTCGGCCGAGAGGCGATAGCCGTCGGCGCTCATGGCGATCATGCCGCGGCGGTTTAATTCCGTCACGTCCTCGGAAAGCTGCTTTTCAAAGGCCTTGGCCCGCTCATTACAGCGGCCCGGCTGATCCAGAAAGACCAGCGCCTCGGGCGGGATATAGTCCAGGCCGCTGGCCTCCGGGTACAAAATCGGCAGGTAGCGGTCGAGATCGGAGAGCGTGATAGACGCGGAGAGCTTTTCGGCGTCGGCGCGCAGGGTCGCCACCAGCGTGGCCGCGTTTTCCCCGCGGCGGCGCTTGGCATAGGCGTCGGCAAAGCGCTCGATCTCGCGGCTGAGGGCGGCGGCGCCTCCGGCGGACAGCGCGGGCAGCGCCTCCACCGCCGGGAGGATCGTGCAGCTTGTCAGCGGCTCGGTGCGCCGCTGGCTCTGCACCTCGAAGCGGGACATAGAGTCGATGTCGTCGCCCCAGAACTCGATGCGCACGGGCTCCGTATCGGCCGGGGAGAAAAAGTCCAGGATGCCGCCGCGCCGGGCAAACTGGCCCGGGCCTTCCACCTGCTCGGTGCGGGTATAGCCGCAGCGCAGCAGCGCCGCCTCCACCTCCTCAGGCGGGCAGCTGGCCCCGTCGTCCACGGTATAGGCCGCGCCCAGCAGCGTTTGAGGCGGCAGCGTGCGCTGCATCAGGCCGGAGACGGAGGCCACGGTAATGTCGCTCTCCCCCCTGGCCAGCCGGTAGAGCGCGGCGATGCGCCGCTGCTCGGCCTGACGGGAGACGGCCTCGGCGGGATAAAAGACATAGTCGCGCATCAAAAGCGTCTCCACCTCGCGGCCCAGCATGGCGGCAAGGTCGCGGGCAAAGCTCTCGGCGGCGGTGTCGTCCGGGCAGAGGACGAACAGCGGCATTTGCAATTGATTCTTCAGCGCCGCGGCGAGGTTGGCGCGGTGCACCGGGGAAAGCCCGGAAATGAGCGCAGGAAGCTCTCCGCTCTCCATCAGACCGGGGAGGGCGGCCGCTTCCTTGTGGGATAATATTTGATTAATGAGGATGTCCATGTTTACCTTACAGATTCAGGGTGGAGTTTGGAGTGTGGAGTTTGGAGTGTGGAGTGTAGAGTTATGGAGTCTCGCGGACAATTTGAATTGCGCCGAAGGCGCACAATAACTCCACTCTTCACTCTCCACTCTTCACTCTCGTTTGATCTCCAGCATGCGCCAGACGGCGGCGTCGGGCAGAAAGCGGGTGTAGAAATCGGGGAGCACGCGGTGGATGATCGGCGCGATGTCCGCCGTGCCCTTGATGGGCTTGAGATAGACGTTGTCCCTCACGCCGCGGATGGTGCAGTCGCAGGGGATCTCCTCATACCCAAAGCGATGAAAGAACTTTTTCAGCTTGCGGAGCCGATCCGGATCGGGGTCGTCAAACTCCGTGATCTCCGCGAGGATGCCCTGCGTGTCGGCGTAGTACTTGTTGATCAGGCGCATGGTCTGGATGCCGAGGCCCTTGCCCCGAAACCAGGGCATGACCCCCATGTACTTCATATCCACATAGCCGTACAGACTCTTGGTCAGCATGAGCGCGTAGGCCGCGTCCATGCCCGTTTCGTCGTCGGTGACGATCAGCAGCTCCACGCTGCCGTTCATCATGCCGCGGTGGATGGCGAGCTTGCCGACCAGCTCCTCGCTGTCAAAGTCGATCTCCATCAGCGGGTAGTAGCGCTCCAGCTCCCGGTGGCCGCCCTTGCGAATGTTCAGCATAGATGTTCCTCCTTTGTCCCGCCGAGCGCCTGCGCCCGGCACAGCGCGGCGTAAACGCCGTCTTTCGCCATAAGCTCCTCGTGGGTGCCCAGCTCCACAATGTGTTCGTCCTCCACCACGGCGATGCAGTCGGCATTCTTGACGGTGGAAAGACGGTGGGCGATGATGATGCTGGTGCGGCCCTGGCTCAGCGCGTCGAGAGACGCCTGAATGCGCTGCTCGGTCACAGTATCGAGGGCCGAGGTTGCCTCGTCCAGCACCAGAATTTTCGGGTTTTTCAGGAAAACGCGGGCGATGGAAAGCCGCTGCTTCTGCCCGCCGGAGAGCATGACGCCCCGCTCGCCGATATAGGTGTCGTAGCCGTCGGGCATCTGCAGGATCTCCTCGTGAATCTGGGCGCGCACGGCGGCCTCGACGATCTCGGCGTCGGTGGCGTCGGGCCGGCCGTAGCGGATATTCTCCCGCACGGTGCCGGCGAACATGAACACATCCTGCTGGATGATGCCGATGTTTTTCCGCAGGCTCGCCTGCGTCACGTCGTGCACGTCGACGCCGTCGACCAGCACCGCGCCGCCGGTCACATCGTAAAAGCGCGGCAGCAGCTGGCACAGGGTGGTTTTGCCGCCGCCGGAGGGCCCCACTATGGCAAGGCTCCGCCCCGGCTGAATGTGCAGATCGATATGCGACAGGACCGGAACGCCGTTGTCGTAGTTGAAGCTGACGTCGCGGTACTCGATTTCACCGCGCACGGCGGAAAGCGCTTCGGCGTCGGGCCGGTCGGTGATGGTCGGCTCGGTGTTCATGATTTCAATGAAGCGGCCAAAGCCCGCCATGCCCTGTATATACTGCTCCGAAAACTGGGCCAGCTTCCGGATGGGGCTGACAAAGGTGGAAACGTAGAGCGAGAAGGTGATCAGGTCCACATAGTCCATCTTCCCGCGCATGATGAGCCATCCGCCCACGGCGATGACCACCACCTGCGCCACGCCCATCGTAAATTCCATCCCGCTCATGAACAGGCCCATGGCGTTGTAGTACTCCACCTTGGCGCCGCGGAAGACGTCGTTGGCGCGGTCGAATTTCGCGGCTTCCTGCGCTTCGTTGGCAAAGGCCTTGGCCGTGCGCACACCGGAGATGCTCGACTCGATGGCGGCGTAGATCTCGGCGGTTTTGCGCTTGACCTCGACGTTGGCCGTCTTCATACGCACCCGCTGGGACAGCGTGAACCACAAGCACAGCGGCAGCACCAGCGTCATTACCAGTCCCAGCCGCCAATTGAGGAGCAGCATCATCACCAGCGCGCCGCCCAGCGTCAGCGTACAGATCAGGATGTTCTCCGGCCCGTGGTGCGCAAGCTCCGTCACGTCGAACAGGTCGCTGGTGATACGGCTCATCAGCACGCCCGTGCGGTTTTTGTCGTAGAAGGAGAAGCTCAGATCCTGCATATGGGTGAACACGTCGCGCCGCATATCAAACTCGGTCAGCACACCCATGCGGTGGCCCAGCACCGTGATGATATAGTACAGCACGCCCTTGAGCACATAGGCCGCCACCAGAATCGCCATCACCGCGAAGAAGGTGCGGTACAGGCGATTCGGCAGCAGCCGGTACATAGTCAGGCGCGACACATAGGGAAAGAGCAGGTCGATCACCGCCACCAGCACCGCGCAGACCATGTCGATGAAAAACAGGTCCTTGTGTCCGGCGATGTAGTGGGCAAATATTTTTAAGGGTTTGTCGTGGAAGTTTACGGTTTTTTTGTTCATAACGCGGCGTATTTCTCCCGCTCGGCCACGGCCAGGGCGTCGCAGCGGTTGTTGTATTCGTTGTCGGCGTGGCCCTTGACCCAGTGATAATGCATCTCGTGCTTTGCCGTCAGATTCAAAAGCTGTTCCCACAGATCGGGATTCAGCGCGGGCTTCTTGTCGGACTTGATCCAGCCCTTTTTGCGCCAGCCCCAGGCCCAGCCCTTGTCCAGCGCGTCGATGACGTACTTGGAGTCGGAGTAGAGCTCGACGACGCAGGGCTCCTTGAGCGCGGCGAGGGCCATGATCACGCCCGTCAGCTCCATGCGGTTGTTGGTGGTCTGCCTTTCGCCGCCGGAGAGGGTCTTTTCCGCGCCGTTATAGCGCAAAATCGCGCCCCAGCCTCCGGGACCCGGATTGCCGCTGCAAGCGCCGTCGGTATAGATTTCAACTGATTTCATAGGTACAATGTTAATCTCGCAACCCGCCTGACGTCAGCTCAATGGAAATCATCCGGGATATCCAGCTGCTCATAGCGCTCGCGCATGAGCTTGTACTCGGCGCGGTCGATGATGCCGTTGGCGAGAAAGCTGTCCAGCTGTTCGAGATACTTCTGCTTGCCGCGGCTGTGGGCGCAGCGAACGGCCTCCTCGCTCTCGGTGTGGGCGTGAGTTGTCGGACGGACAGCGCGTCGGTTCTCTGCGTGACGGGCAGGCGTCGGGCGCTGTGTCTGCGTCTTGGCTGTGCCCGCGGCCGCCTTTTTAAACAGCGCCGCAAACGCCGCGGCGATGATCAAAATTGCGGCGATCACAACAAGCATCGCGATGGATTCGGCGCTGCCGCCGCCCTCGGCAAGGTTGCTGACCACGCCGAATATGATCAGCAGAGCAAGCCCCATCACAAAGCTGGAGCCGTTCTTTTTCCGGTTCTTTTTGTCGCCGTTCACGGTCAGACCTCCCGTTTATTCGTTGCTTGTTTCCTCGTTCTTTTCCTCGGCGGCGGGCTGTTCCGGCTCCTTCTTCCAGCGCTTGGCAAAGGTGCCCAGCGCGCCGCCCCGATAGAGCATCAGGCTCACGCCCAGAAAAATGATAAAGGCTGTGGCCCCGACGCGAAAGCCCGTGGATTCCAGGAAGCCCTCCCGCTGGCTGAGCGTGCCGAGGATGAGAAAGCCGGCCAGCAGCACAACGCTGATGATGAAATGGGCATTTGTCTGTCTGTCGTTATTGTTCATGGCTGTCCCTCCCGCTTCGGTTTATTCGGTCTCGGTCTCCTCCGCCGCGTTCTCCGGCTCGACCGTGTCGGCGGCGGGATTTTTCTCGGTGCACTCGATGGAGATCACCCGGCTGCCCGGGGTCAGGCGCATGATGCGCACGCCCTGAGTCGCGCGGCCCAGCAGGGAGATGTGGTCCACCGCCATGCGGATGATGGTGGCGTCGTCGGAGATGACCAGCAGGTCCTCCTCGCCGGTGACGATCTTCATGTCAGCGACCAGGCCGGTCTTTTCGGTGCAGTTATAGTTCTTGATGCCGATACCGCCGCGGCCGTGCACGGCGTATTCCTCCAGCGAGGTGCGCTTGCCGTAGCCCTTTTCGGTGATGGTGAGCACGGCGCTGCCGCTGCCGCTGCTGCCGGCGCCGACGACGTAGTCCCCCGCTCTCAGGCGGATACCGCGCACACCCATGGCCTGCCGGCCCAGGGAGCGCAGCTCGGCTTCGTTGAAGCAGACGGCCATGCCGTTGCGCGTGGCGATCAAAATATTCTCCTCCCCGGTGGTGGGCAGCACGGAGATGAGCTCGTCCCCCTCGTCGAGGGTGATGGCCCGCAGGCCGTTGGAGCGGATATTGCGCAGGGCGGACTGGGCCATGCGCTTGACGGTGCCGTTACGGGTGACAAAGAGCAGATAGCTCTCGTGATCCATGCCGCGGCCGCGGATCATGGCGCTGACCTTTTCGGGCGTCTCGCCGTTTTCCACAGGGATGATGTTGACGATGTTGGTGCCGCGGGCGCTGCGGCCGGCCTCGGGGATGTTGTAGCCCTTCTTGACGAAGACGCGGCCCTTGGAGGTAAAGAACAGGATAAAGTCGTGGGTCGAGGCGGTGAAGACCGTCTGGACGTAATCCTCCTCCTTGGTGGCCATGGCGCGGATTCCCTTCCCGCCGCGGCCCTGGGCGCGGTACTCGCTGACGGGCATGCGCTTGATATAGCCGCCGTGGGTCAGGGTGTAGACGCACTGCTCCTCCTCGATGAGGTCCTCGATGTCGATCTCGTCGGCCACATCCTGGATCTCGGTCATGCGCTGGTCGCCGTACTTGTCGCGCAGGGCGATCAGCTCGTCCTTTAAGACGCCCTTGATCATCTCAGGGCTGTTGAGCAGCTCGTTATAATAGGCGATCTTCGCCTCAGGCTCCTTGTACTCGTTCTCCAGCTTCTCGCGGTTGAGACCCTGCAGGGCGATCAGGCGCATGTCGCAGATGGCCTGGGCCTGCACGTCGTCGAGACCGAAGCGCTCCATGAGGCGGGCCTTCGCGTCGTCGTAGCTGCTGCGGATGATGCGGATGACCTCGTCGATGTTGTCCTGGGCGATCAGCAGGCCCTCCAGCAGATGGGCGCGCTCCTGCGCCTTCTTGAGATCGTATTTCGTGCGCCGGACGATGATCTCCTCCTGGAAGCTCAGGTACTCGTCCAGAATGTGGCGCAGGGAGAGGATCTTCGGCTGGGTCTGGTTATTCACCAGGGCCAGCATGTTGATGGAAAAGCTCGACTGCATGGCGGTCTGGGCAAAGAGCCGGTTGAGCACCACCTGGGGATTGGCGTCCCGTTTGAGTTCGATGACGATGCGCATGCCGTTGCGGTCGGTCTCGTCTCTGAGGTCGGAGATACCCTCCAGCCGCTTGTCGTGCACCTGGTCTGCGATGTTGCGGATCAGCTGCCGCTTGTTGACCTGATAGGGCAGCTCGGTGACGATGATGCGGGTGCGGCCCTGGCCGTGCTCCTCAAACTCCGTCCGCGCGCGCACGATGACGCGGCCGCGGCCGGTGGCGTAGGCCTGGCGGATACCGCTGCGGCCCATGATGATGCCCTTCGTGGGAAAGTCCGGCCCGGTGATATGCTGCATCAGGTCGCTGAGCTGGGCGTCGGGGTTATCCAGCACGCAGACGCAGGCGTTGATGACCTCGGTGAGGTTGTGGGGCGGGATATTGGTGGCCATGCCGACGGCGATGCCGGAAGAGCCGTTGACCAGCAGGTTCGGAAAGCGCGAGGGCAGCACGCGCGGCTCCCTGCGCGTCTCGTCGAAGTTGGGGTCCCAGTCCACGGTCTCCTTGTCGATGTCGCGCAGCATCTCGTTGGAGAGCTTGGAGAGCCTTGCCTCGGTGTAACGGTAGGCCGCGGGGGGATCGCCGTCGACGGAGCCGAAGTTGCCGTGGCCGTCGATGAGCATCATGCGCATGGAAAAGCTCTGCGCCAGGCGCACCATCGCGTCGTAGACGGAGGCGTCGCCATGGGGATGGTAGCGGCCCAGCACGTCACCGACGCAGGTGGCGGACTTTTTAAAGGGCTTGTCGCTGGTCAGACCGTCCTCGTAGAGCGTGTAGAGAATGCGCCGGTGCACGGGCTTGAGACCGTCGCGCACATCGGGCAGGGCGCGGCCGACGATGACGGACATGGCGTAGTCGATATAGCTGGTCTGCATTTCGCTGACCAGCTCGGATTCGGTGATCACCTGATTGGGAAACGCGATATCCTCGGGTTTGTAATCTCTTTTATGTGCCAATGTTGTGTCCTCCTAGGGAGAGGTTAAATTTATCAAAGTCTGCTCAGCAGCGCGCATTCGTGCTCGATGACGGCCTGCAGGCCGTCGCGCATGGACACCTTCGGCTCCCAGCCGTAGGCTTCTTTGGCGTGGCTGTTGTCGCAGAGGGAATACTTGTTGATCTCGTGGCTCAGGATTTCCTCCCGGATGGGATAGGCGCCCTCGTACAATCCGGGGTACTTCTCCCAGTAGTGCGCGTCGCTGGCGTACTGCTGCGGGATCTGCTTGCCCATCAGCTCCTGGGCGATGTCGTACATTTCGTTGACGGAATAGTTGACGTTGGACGAGCAGTTGACCGCGTCAAAGCCCTGCCCCTCGCGCACCTTAATGGCCAGGTCAATGAGATCGTCAACATAGATATAATCCCGGCGCTGGTTGCCGTCGCTGTGGAAGATGGGCGTTCGGCCGTAGTAGAGCTCGCGGATCATGTAGGCTACGAAGGGCGGCTGCTTTCTGAGGCAGTCGATATGCGGGCCGTAGACGTTGGCAAAGCGCATGCACGTCACGTTCATGCCGTAGGTGTCGCAGAAGGACTGGGCAAAGCGCTCGGCGCAGTACTTGGTGTTGGGGTAGATAAGCGTCGGCTGGCGAAAGCTTGTTTCCACGGTGGGGAACACCGTCTCGTTTTCGTACATGGCGTTGGTGCTGGCCTGAATGACCTTTTTCACGCCGTAGCGCCGGGACATTTCCAGAACGTTGACAAAGCCGGTGACATTGTTGTCGACGGCCTCGGCCGGGTCGATCTGGCAGTCGGGCAGCGGGGCCACGCCCGCGATGTTGTACACGTAGTCCACGTCGCCGTTTTTGAGCAGCGACTCGATACCCGCCTTGTCGCGGATATCCATGCGCAGAATCTCGTCGGCAAAGGACTTGTCGGGAAATTCGAGGTTATCCATATGGCCGTAGGAGAAGTTGTCGAGGATGACGACCTCCTCGCCCCGTTTCCAGAAGCGGTAAGCCAGCTGGGAGCCGATGAAGCCCGCCGCGCCGGTGATGAGTATTTTCATGGCGTTCTCCTTTTTTCAGTGTGGAGTGTGGAGGGTGAAGTGTGGAGTGAATGTTCCGCTTCGCGGATTTATTTGATTTGTGCCGCAGGCACACCATAACTCCAAACTCAAAACTCCAAACTCCACACTCTCGTTCAAATGTCCAAATTCACAACGTACCGGGCGTTCTGCTCGATCCACTCGCGGCGGGGTTCGACCTCCTCGCCCATGAGCACGGTAAAGACCTGATCGGCCTGGATCGCGTCGTTGAGCGTGATGCGCCGCAGGGAGCGGGTCTCCGGGTCCATGGTGGTCTCCCACAGCTCGTGGGGGTCCATCTCGCCCAGGCCCTTGAAGCGGGAGATGTCGACCTTGGCGTTGGGGTTGTCGGCGCGCATTTCGGAGCTGATCTTGTCGCGCTCCTCGTCGGAGTAGGCGACCTTCTGCGTCTTGCCGCGGGTGAGCTTATAGAGTGGCGGCACCGCGGAGTAGACATAGCCCCTCTCGATGAGCGGGCGCATGTAGCGGAAGAAGAAGGTCAGCAGGAGCGTGCGGATATGCGAGCCGTCCACATCGGCATCGGCCATGATGATGATCTTGTGATAGCGGAGCTTGTCGATATTGAACTCGTCCCCGATCCCGGCGCCGAGGGCCACGATGAGAGGATAGAGCTTGTCGTTGCCGTAGATTTTGTCGGCCCGTGCCTTTTCCACGTTGAGCATCTTGCCCCACATGGCGAGGATGGCCTGAAAGCGTGAGTCGCGCCCCTGAATGGCGGAGCCGGCGGCGCTGTCGCCCTCGACGATGTAGATCTCGCAGAGGCTCGGATCGCGCTCATTGCAGTCCTGGAGCTTGTCGGGCATCTGGCCGGACTCCAGCCCCGTCTTGCGGCGCACGGATTCGCGGGCCTTGCGGGCGGCCTCCCGGGCGCGGTTTGCCATCATCGCCTTTTCCAGCACGGCCTTGGCCGCCTGGGGGTGCTCCTCAAAATAGGTGGCCAGCTGCTCGGACACGATCGCGTCCACCAGCGTGCGGATATAAGCGTTGCCCAGCTTCTGCTTGGTCTGGCCCTCAAACTGCGCCTCAGGGAGCTTGACGGAGATGACCGCTGCGATGCCCTCGCGCACATCCTCGCCGGAGACCTTGTCGTCGCCCTTGATGATGTTGTTTTTCTGCCCGTAGGCGTTGATGACCCGCGTCAGCGCGGTCTTGAAGCCCGTCTCGTGCATGCCGCCCTCGGGGGTGTGGATATCGTTGGCGAAGGAGACCAGCGTCTCGTTATAGCCGTCGTTATACTGCAGGGCGATCTCGGCCACGGCGTCGCCCTTGGCCCCGGAGAGGTAGATGACGTCCTCATGGATGGGCGTCTTGTGCTTGTTGAGGTAGGCGACAAACTCGCGGATGCCGCCCTCGTAGCACAGCACGTCGCTCTGCTCCCGGCCCTCGCGCTCATCCGAAATGGTGATGGCAAGGCCCGCGTTCAAAAAGGCCTGCTCGCGCATACGGGTGTGCAGCACGTCGTAGTCGTAGACCGTGTCGTCAAACATCTCGGGGTCGGGCTTAAAGCGCACGGTGGTGCCGCTGCGGTCGGTGTCGCCCAGGACATGGATGCCCTCGGTGATATCGCCGCGGGAGAAGGCCATGCCGTAGCGCTTGCCGTCCTTGTGCACCTCAACCTCCAGCCACTCGGAGAGGGCGTTGACCACGGAGGCGCCGACGCCGTGCAGACCGCCGGAGACCTTGTAGCCCCCGCCGCCGAACTTACCGCCGGCATGGAGCACCGTGAACACGACCTCCAGGGCGGACTTGCCGGTCTGCTCCTGAATGTCCACGGGGATGCCGCGGCCGTTGTCGCTGACGCGGATGACGTCGCCCTGCTCGATGACGACCTCGATGGCGGTGCAGAAGCCCGCCAGGGCCTCGTCGATGGAGTTGTCCACGATCTCGTACACCAGATGATGCAGACCGGAGGAGGAGGTCGAGCCGATGTACATGCCCGGCCGTTTTCTCACAGCCTCCAGACCCTCGAGCACCTGGATCTGTGAGGCGTCATATTCCTGTGCCTGCACTGCTTTTTCGTTCAAATCAGCCATATAATTCTCCATTCTTTTTCAGTGTGGAGTTTGAAGTGTGGAGAGTGAAGTTATCGTGCGCCCGAAGGGCACGATTCAAATCGTCCGCTTCGCGACGGCACATAAAAGAGGCAAAGCCTTTCTTTAGACGTGCCTAGTCCCTTTAGGGGCGGACACCATAACTCCACTCTTCACTCTCCACTCTCCACTCTCGTCACAGTCCTCCGTTCTCGGCGCGCTTCAATAACGTCGCGGCGGCCATCTGGCTCAGATACAGCGTGCGCTGATTTGCGCGCTTGCAGACCACGAAGGACTTGGGGATATCGTCGCAGGCGCTGACCACCTCGCCGGCCTTTTCCGCAGCGGCCAGATACGCGCGCGTCAGATGGCTCTGGCTGGTGATGTCCAGGTCGAAGATCCCCACGATGTCGTCGGTATTGACCATGGCGCCCTTGCCCAGATGCAGATACATCAGCGTATCCTCCCCTTCTCGACAAAGAGCACCCGCCCGCCGGTGCGCGCTGAGATGCCCTCGTCCTCGCAGCAGGTGATCAGGGTCTGGCCGCCGCCGATGCGGTTGAGCACAAATTCCTGCCGCTTACTGTCCAGCTCCGACAGCACATCGTCCAGCAGCAGCACGGGGTATTCCCCGGTTTCCGCGAGGAAGATTTCCCGCTCGGCCAGCTTGATGGACAATGCCGCGGTTCTCGTCTGGCCCTGGGAGGCAAAGGCACGGGCGGCCGAGCCGTTGATCTGGATCTCCAGATCGTCCTTGTGCGCGCCGGTGAGACACTGGGCGCTATCCAGCTCCGCCTGGCGGTGCCGCTCCTGATGGTCGCAGATATCGTAGTAGATATCCCGCGCCGAGGCGAAGGGATCGCGCACGGAGCTGACGGTCTTATACTGCATGGTCAGCTCCTCCACGGCGTTGGAAAACTCCCGGTGGATGGGCGCGGCCGCCTCGCCAAGGCGCAGCGCAAAGGCCGCGCGATAGCGGATCAGCTGGGCGGAGGCACGGGCCATGCCGTCGGAAAATTCGTCGAGCGTATCCAGCAGCGCGGGCTTGTCGCGCCAGTCGCGCAGGATACGGGTCTTGTGCTCATAGAGGCGGTTAAAGTCGGAAAGGATTTCGGCGTACTTGGGCCGGATCTGGGAGATGGCGTTGTCCATCAGCCGCCGCCGCACCGCCGCGCCCTCCTTGATGAGGTTTAAATCATCCGGACAAAAGAGCACCGCGTTGACCACATCGCCCAGCTCCCCGGCGGTTTTCTTGACGCCGTTGACCAGAATGCGCTTGGGCCGACCGTGCATCATGCGGATGTTCACGGTCTGCTCCCTCTCGTGGCTGTGCACCTCGGCCAGGATATCCGCCCCGTCGCAGTCGAAGCCGATCAGCTCCTTATCAAAGCGCGTGCGGAAGCTGCGTGCGCCGGAGAGCATGTACACCGCCTCCAGCAGATTGGTCTTCCCCTGGGCGTTGGGGCCGCAGATGACGTTGGTGCCGCTGTCGAAGTCGGCGGTTTCAAAGTCGTAATTGCGAAAGCCGTTGAGGGCAATTTTTCGGATAATCATACCTGTACGATCTCAAACTCCATGCCCTGAAAATCCACCCGATCCCCATGGCGGAGCTTTTTTCCCCGCTGGGTGCAGGTCTCGCCGTTGACGCCGACAAGCCCGTCGGCGATGACCGTCTTGGCCTCGCCGCCGGTGCCCACCGCCGCGGCGAATTTCAGCATGGCGTCGAGCTTGATAAAATCTGTAGAAATCTCAATCTTTTCCATAGAATTAATTCCTTATAGTTTGGAGTGTGGAGAGTGGAGTTTGGAGTTATGGTGTGCCTGCGGCGCAATTATAATCGTCCGCTGCGCGACGTCACATAAATTGAGCTGAAGACGCTCCTTAACTCCACACTCCACTCTAAACTTTCCACTCTATTATGCGTGCAGTCTCACCGGCAGCACCATGTAGGTAAAGCTCTCGCTGCCGTCGGCGGCCTTGATGATGCAGGGGGAGGAGGCGGTATTGATGCAGAGCTTGAGCTCATCGACGCCGGCCGCCTTCAAGGCGTCCTTCATATACCGGTCATTAAAGCCGATCAGCAGCCCCTCGCCGCTGCCCTCGCAGGTGCAGACGTCCTCAGCCCGGCCGATGGGCGTGACGCAGAGGCAGTCGATGGTGCCGTCGTTTAAGGTCATGCGCACGGGGCTGGAATTTTTCTCGCTGACGATGAGGGAGACGCGGTCGATGGAATTCATCAGCTCGCCGCGGTCAACCTTCAGCTCATACCGAAACGTCTCGGGAATGGAGCGGCGATAGTTTAGGAACTCACCCTCCAGCCGGCGGGAGACCACCACCGCGTCGCCGATGGCAAAAGAGATGTGCTTGGCGCCGACGGAGATGCGCACGGGCTCCTCCTCGTCGGTGCAGATTTTCTCCACGTCACTGAGGGCGTTGCCCGGCACGACAAAGCTGCAGTTTTCCATCTCGGCGCTCTCGAGCTTCTCGGTGCGCTTGGCCAGGCGATAGCCGTCCACGGAGACCAGCGTCAGCTCGTCGCCGTCGATCTCAAACAGCGTGCCGGTGTAGATGGGCCGCACCTCGTCGGTGGAGACAGCAAAGAGCGTCTTGTTGATCATGTCCTTGAGGATGTTCTGCGGCAGGGCGATGGAATTGACCGCGTCGAAGCTGGGCAGTTCCGGATAATCCTGGGTGCTGATGCCGATGAAATTAAACTGGCTCTTGCCGCATTTTACAAAGATATTGTCCTTCTCGTCGGCGGTGATGGTGACGATGCCGTCAGGCAGGCGGCGGATCATTTCCCCGAACAGGCGCGCACCCACGACGACGGCGCCGCGCTCGGAAATGTCGGCGTCGACGGCGGTGACGATACCCTTTTTCAGGTCATAGCCCTTGACGCGCACGCGGTCGTCGGCGGAAATGAGCAGACCCTCCAGCGCGGGGATCGGGCTCTTGGAGGCGGCGGCACGGGACGCGACCGCGCAGGCTGTTTGCAGCAAATATTTTTCACAGCTGAATTTCATATCGTAGCTCCTTCAAAAAACGTTTTCTGTCTATCAATCAATCTTTCTTTTTTAGTAGCCATAGTAGTAGGCAAATTTTTTGTGGAAAACCGCCTCAAAGTCTTACCGTGCGGGACTTTGTTCCGTTAAAAAATTTGTGGACAAATTTGCCTTTTTCCACACCTGACTTTAGCAATTTTTTAACCACATTTCACTTTCCACTTTTCCTCATCCAAATGTGGAAAAGTCAGGTGGAATTGATATTGGAGGTGATGTCTCTGACGACGGCCTGCATTTTGGCGTCGGTCTTGAGCATGTCCTCCACCTTGCGGATCGAACTGAGCACGGTGGCGTGATTGCGGTCCTCGTACTGCGCGCCGATGTCCTTTAAGGACAGATTGGTCAGCGAGCGCATCAGATGCATGGAGATTTGGCGGGCCATGGCGGTGGTCTTGGCGCGGCTCTGTCCCCGCAGATCCTCCTCGCTCAGCTGGAAATACCGGGCGGTCTCGCGGATAATGGTCTCGGGCGTTGGGATATAGATGCCGTCGATGATCACGTCGTGGATGGCGCGGTCGATGGAAGCGGGGGTGATGACCTCATTGAGGATCTCGCGGTAGGCGGTGAGCTTTTTGATCACGCCCTCGAGCTGCCGGATGTTGGAGGTGATCTTCGTGGAGATATGCTCCACGGCCTCGTCCGAGAGAATCAGACCCAGCTGTGCGGCCTTGTTGCGGGTGATGGCCATGCGCGTCTCCAGATCGGGGGGCGCGATATCGGCCATGAGGCCCCACTCAAAGCGGGTGCGAAGGCGGTCATCCAGCGTGGCCATCTCCAGCGGCGGCCGGTCGGAGGTAATGACAATCTGGTGTCCGGCCTCGTAGATGCTGTTGAAGGTGTGGAAAAACTCGTCCTGGGTGGACTGCTTGCCGGCGATGAACTGGATATCGTCCACCAGGAACAAATCCACGTTGCGGTACTTGTTGCGAAACTCCTCCGCCGTGCCCTTCTTGATGGAGTGCACCAGCTGATTGGTAAACTCATCGCCCTTGATATAGGCGATCTGTCGCTGCGGCTCCCGCTCATGGATGGCGTTGCCGATGGCCAGCAGCAGGTGGGTTTTGCCGAGGCCGGAGTTGCCGTAGATAAACAGCGGGTTGTAGGTCTTGCCGGGATTGTCGGCCACGGCGACAGCCGCCGCGTGCGCAAAGCGGTTGGAGGAGCCGACAATAAAGCGGTCGAAGGTGTAGCCCACCATATCCGGCAGGTTGTTTTCCGCCTTTTTCTGTGGCAGGGAACTCAACTCATTTTCCGTGACGACCACCACGTCAAAGTCGCTGGCGAACAGATCCTCCAGCGCGGCGCGGATGCGGTCGGCAAAGCGGGAGGCAATGATGTTCTGCTTAAACTCCGAGCTGGTGCACAGGACCAGACGGCTGTCGTCCAGCTCCACGGGCTTACAATCCTGAAACCAGGTTTCCATAGCGGTCTGCGACAGCTGCCGGGAGAGAATTTCCAATATTTTCTGCCATATATCGTTTACGGAATTCATACCGGGCCACACTCCCCAAAGCATATTTTTCCTAACTTAATTACTATATCAAATTTCCATCGTGATTTCAAGGTTTCGGAAGAACTAAATATAAATAAAGTAAAGAATTTTCTATCAGCATGCAAAAAGGCAAGCCACTGTCTCAAAACGTCCAAACTCGTCATTGCGAAGCCCCGCAAGGGGCTGTGGTGTACACCCTGCGGGCGCAATCCGTATTCCATCTGTGAGAGACGGATTCCCACACAAAAATGGCCGCATAAGCGGCCATTTTTGTTCGGAATGACAGGCTGATTTGCATTTTGAGACAGCCTCTTGCCTTTGTATCCTGTATTCCGTAAATCCAATTTCGGAGAAAGCTTGGCTTATTACCTGCTGTTTCCGATAAACTGCCGGATCTCCGCCGCCATCGTTTCCGGATTTGCGATGATCTCTCCGTGGCCGTAGCCTTCAAACGGATGATCCTCCGCGTTCGGGAAAGCCCTTTTCAGCTTCCGCACCGCCGTCTTCATGTTCGGTTCCTTTGCCCCGTGCCAGATCGCAACGCGGGCCGCCGGGTCCGGCGTGAAGCGATCGATCGCGTCATACAGCCTCAGCGCCTCGTCGGTGCAGTTTTGAAGCGTCTCCAGACTGATATTCTTCGGCACGGCGGAAAATTGCTGCAACAGCTTTTCATCGTCCGTCCGGGTATAGAGCTTTAACAGCCAGGGCAGCTTTGTCTGCCCCTGAATTTTTCCCAGCAGCCTGTACTGATTGCGGGGGATGATTGCCTTGAGCAGTCCGTTGAAGATTCCGATGTTCATGTATTGCGGCCCGCTCATGATCATGGAGCCGATCTTCACCTTTTGCCGGTGAAACAGCATTCCCGCCGTAGCGCAGCCGAAGGACTCCCCGAACACCAGGTCGATCTCGCCGTCCAACCGCTCGCGGATATACGCTTCCACGGTTTCGGCGGAGGCCTCCGCCGTGGTAAAGGTCGTGCTTTCATCGTAGCCGTCCGTGCTGATGGCGATCACATGAAAATCCGTCTCCAGAAGCGGGATCACATGCTCGAACTGCCGCCAGCTCATCATGTTGCCCGGGATCAGCAAAAGCTTTCTGCGGTTCTGTTCTCCAAATTCCTGTGCGATCATATTGTTTCCTTCCTCTCAAACGGCGGTGTTCTTTCATAAGTTAGCATATTCTAACCTGAGTATAGCATTCTTTGCGCAAAAGGTCTATCTATTTTTATTAGAAAACCTTGCGTAAAAAAACCGATGGCATAGATACAGCGTATCTATGCCATCGGTTTTGCAAGGGAAGAACGTTTATTTATCCTTCTTGAGCTCCTCAAGGATCGCGGTGAGCAGTTCCTCGGTGGTGGGCTTGGGGTCCTCCGCTTCTTCGACGGCGGCCTCTTCCTCTTCCTTCTTCTTGAGCTTCTCGGCCAATTCGTGGGCCTTGTTCATGGCCTTAATGACAGAGAACAGCACCAGGGCGATGACCAGGAAGTTGATGATGGCGCCAAGGAAGGTGCCGAGACCGAGCACGATGGCTTCGGTGCCGGCGGCTTCATCGGCGGCGCGGAGGGTAAAGTTGAGCGCGTCGGTGTTGGGGGAATTGAACAGGACAGCCAGCAGGGGGGTGACCACGTTGTTGACCAGCGCGGTGGTGATGGCGCCGAAGGCGCCGCCGATGATCACGCCGATGGCCATGTCCATGACATTGCCGCGCATGACGAAGGCTTTGAACTCTTCCATGAATTTTTTCATTGGTTTCTACTCCTTTATTGTAAAAATTTTACTTTTTGGGTTCCAGCTTTTGGATGCCGCCCATATAGGGCCAGAGCACCTCGGGGATGGTGACGCTGCCGTCGGCCTGGAGATGGTTCTCCAAAAAGGCGATGAGCATGCGCGGGGGCGCCACGACGGTGTTGTTGAGGGTGTGGGGCAGATACATCTTGCCGTCCTCGCCCTTGACGCGCATCTTGAGGCGGCGGGCCTGGGCGTCGCCCAGGTTGGAGCAGGAGCAGACCTCAAAGTACTTCTGCTGTCGCGGGCTCCAGGCTTCGATGTCGCAGGACTTGACCTTCAGGTCGGCCAGGTCGCCGGAGCAGCACTCCAGCTGCCGCACGGGGATCTCCATCGAGCGGAACAGCTCCACCGAGAAGCGCCACATTTTTTCGTACCAGGCCATGGAGTCCTCAGGCTTGCAGACCACGATCATTTCCTGCTTTTCAAACTGGTGGATGCGGTAGACGCCGCGCTCCTCGATGCCGTGGGCGCCCTTCTCCTTGCGGAAGCACGGGCTGTAGCTGGTGAGGGTCTGGGGCAGGCTGGATTCGGGGATGATCTGATCGATGAACTTGCCGATCATGGAGTGCTCGCTGGTGCCGATGAGATAGAGGTCCTCGCCCTCGATCTTGTACATCATGGCGTCCATATCGGTCTGGCTCATGACACCCTCGACCACGTTGCCGTGGATCATGAAGGGGGGAATGCAGTAGATAAAGCCCTTGCCGATCATGAAATCGCGGGCATAGGCCAGCACCGCCGAGTGCAGCCGGGCGACATCGCCCATGAGGTAGTAGAAGCCGTTGCCGGAGACGCGGCCGGCGGCGTCCATGTCAATGCCGTTGAAGCGCTCCATGATCTCCGTGTGATAGGGGATCTCAAAGTCGGGCACCACGGGCTCGCCGAAGCGCTCGACCTCGACGTTGGCGCTGTCGTCCGGGCCGATGGGAACGGAGGGGTCGATGATGTTGGGGATGTTCAGCATCAGCTCACGGATACGCGCGGCGTACTCCCCTTCCAGCTTTTCCAGCTCGGCCAGGCGCTCGTCGTTGGCTTTGACGGCGGCCATGTTCGCGTCGATCTGCGCCTGGATAGCGGCCTTCTCCTCGTCATTGGCCTTTTTCAGCTTGCCGAACAGGGGGCCGTTGGCCTTGGACAGCTGGTTCTTTTTGGCGCGCAGGTCGCTGGCCTCGGTGATGGCGGCGCGGTTTTTGGCGTCAAGCTCGATGACCTCGTCGACCATACCGAGCTTCTGATCCTGAAATTTCTTCTTGATGTTCTCCTTGACCAATTCCGGATTCTCACGGACAAATCTGATGTCAAGCATAGTCGTATCTTCCTTCTGTTTATGTTATTTTTCGGTCTCACGTTATAGAGTGGAGTTTTGAGTTTGGAGTTTGGAGTTATGGTGTGCCTGCGGCACAAATCAAAAATGTCCGCGAAGCGACGGCACATAAAAGAGGCAAAGCCTTTCTTTAGACGTGCCTAGTCCCTTTAGGGACGGAACCTTCACTCCACACTCCACTCTTCACACTCCACACTTCATTTCAGCTTTTCCAGCGCTGAGATCAGGGCCTCCCGGTCGTCGGCGCCGTAAAATTCGATTTCGATCCGGCCGGTCTTCCTGCCGTCGACAAGGCGCACCTTGCGCCCCAGACGCTGACTGAGCCGTGCGGCAACCTCGGCGGCGTAGTCCACGTGAATGGCGCCGTCATCCTTCTTTGGCGCCTTGACCTCGCGAGAGAGCTTTGCGGCCAGCTGCTCCGTCTGCCGGACGGACAGACCCTTTTCCGCGACCTCCTTCGCCGCGGCCAGCTGGAGCGTTTCATCGGAAATGGATACCAGCGCCCGGGCGTGACCGGCGGTGAGCTGCCCTTTTTCCAGCATGTCCAGCACTGCCGCGCTGAGATTTAACAGCCGCAGAGCGTTTGCCACCGTGGGGCGCGACTTGCCCACCGCGCGGGCGGCGTCCTCCTGGGTCAGGCCGTATTCCTCCATCAGGGCCTTGTAGCCCCGGGCCTCCTCCAGCGGGCTCAAATCCTCGCGCTGTAAATTCTCCACCAGCGCCAGCTCTGCGGCGCGGCGGTCGTCGGCCTCGATGACGCGCACCGGCACCTCGGACAGACCGGCCAGCCGGGAGGCACGCCAGCGCCGTTCGCCGGCGATGATCTGATAATAGCCGCTTGAAAGCCTGCGCACGGTGATGGGCTGGATCAGGCCATACTGCGCGATCGACTCGGCCAGCTCCTGCAAAGCCTCGTCGTCAAAGCTGACGCGGGGCTGATCCTGCCGGGGTTCCACCTTGGCGATGGGCAGAGTTTGCAGCTCGCTTTCTTCCTCGTCAAAGCGATCCTCACCAAAGAGAACGCCGAGTCCCGTCCCGAGTCCCTTTTTTTCCTTTGCCATAGAATCCCTTCCTGTGAGTTTGAAGTTTGGAGTTTTGAGTTTGGAGTTATGGTGTGCCTGCGGCACAAATCAAATAAGTCCGCGAAGCGACGGCACATAAAAGAGGCAAAGCCTTTCTTTAGACGTGCCTAGTCCCTTTAGGGACGGAACCTTCACTCCACACTCCACACTCCACTCTCCACACTAAAGTTTTATCGTTCGTTTCGGGCAATAAATTCCGCGGCGAGGGCCATATACGCCTTACTGCCCCGGTTGACGCGGTCGTACACCACGCCGGGAAGACCGTGGCTGGGCGCCTCGGACAGACGCACAGAGCGCGGCACCACGGTGTCATATACCTTGTTTGCCAGATATTTGCGCAGCTCATTGGCCACCTGCTGGGTCAGGTTGGCGCGGGAGTCGTACATGGTCAGGACGATCCCCTCGATGCTGAGCCTGCGGTTGAGGCGGCGGGAACACATTTTAATGCTGGTCATCAGGTCTGCGATGCCCTCCAGCGCGTAGTATTCGCACTGCATCGGGATCAGCACGCTGTCGGCGGCTACCAGGGCGTTGACCGTCAGCAGCTCCAGCGACGGCGGACAATCGATGAATATGTAGTCGTACTCACTGTACAGCGCGGCCAGCTTGTCCTTGAGAACATACTCCCGGCGCTGGGATTGGATCAGCTCCACCGAGGCGGCGGCCAGCTCCTTGGAGGTGGGGATCACGTCGCCGTATTCGGTTTCCACCACGCAGTCGGCGGCGGTCACGTCGCTGATCAGCAGCTCATAGGTGTTGGGGCGGCTGGTTTTCGGCACGCCCATGCCGGAGCTGGCGTTTCCCTGGGGGTCGCAGTCGACCAGCAGTATTTTCTTTCCCATCAGCGTCAGCGCCGCGCAGAGGTTGACGGCGGTGGTGGTTTTCCCCACGCCGCCCTTCTGGTTGGCGACAGCAATTATTTTGGCCATAGCGGTATCCTTTCTCTTTTGCGAGGTCATTATAACAGCTGTGGACGCGTAATGCAATGTTTCACATGAAACATTTTTAAAATTGTCCCGCCGACTGTTTCACGTGAAACAGAGACGAGAGTGAAGGCAGAGTGGAGTTTGGAGTTTTGAGTTTGGAGTTATGGTGTGCCTGCGGCACAAATCAAATAAGTCCGCGAAGCGACGGCACATAAAAAAGGCAAAGCCTTTCTTTAGACGTGCCTAGTCCCTATAGGGACGGAACCTTCACTCCACACTCCACACTCCACACTCGTCACTCCAAACTCTCCCACCAGCGCGTCGATGTCCGCAAAGCCGATCCCGCTGTGCACCGCCAGATTCACCGCGTAGCCGATGATCCGCGCACCCTCGCGGACCCGGCTGTCGATGTCGCGCGGCGTGACGAACATGCCGCCGATCGCTTCCCCGCCAAAGACCGCGGCGTCGATCACCGTGGGCATGCCAAGCGAGATCACCGGTACACCGAGACTGCGGCGGCTGAGCTCCTGCCGGTCATTGCCGACGCCGGAGCCGGGGCAGATGCCCGCGTCGGACACCTGCACCGTCCGACACAGCTGTTCCGCCTCGGCCCCGGCCAGCGCGTCGATGACGATGACCAGCTCCGGCCGCAGCGCCCGGACAAGCATGCCGATCTGCGCGGCGGATTCCATACCCGTCGTGCCCAGCACGCCGGGCCTGCACAGGGCCAGGGAGCAAAAGCCGGAAAAATCCCGGGGCTGCGCCTGCTTGAGATGGCGGGTGACCAAAATGCTGTCCGCCGCCAGGGAGCCGAGCGCGTCGGGTGTGATATCGGGGTTACCGAGCGCGGCCACGAGCACCGACTGCGGCGGCTCCTTCATGCACCGGCGGATCAGCGCGGCCAGGGCCTCCGCCGCGGCCTGAAACTCTGCTCCGCCGCGCTGGGCGTGTGCGGGCAGGCGAAGGCTGTAATATTTGCCCATGGCCTTGCCGAGCGCATGGGCGCCTTCTTCCTTTATAATATTAACCGCAAACACCGGCAGACCGCGCAGCGTTTCCTCACGCGCGAGCACGCCGGGCAGCGCCGCGGTCTTCTCCGCGTCACGCTGCCACAGCCGCCGTGCTTCCTCGGCCAGATCGGTACGAATGGATAAAGCCATGGATTCAGCAACCTTTCACATCAAGATATGGTATAGTTTTCCCAATATTGCCACAATAGATAAGCAAACGGAAAAAATAATAACTTTTTTTGAAAAAACCCTTGATTTTCAAACCTCTATTTGCTATAATCACTAAACGCGAGTTGTGATGACTCAATTTTATAATGATCATCGCATAGTGAGAACAATCAAAGCGATGATTGTTCTCACTGCCAAACAATAAGTTTGGCTGCAAATGATTGTTTCAATCATTTGCGCGATGTTCATTGCAATGAATATATGGCAAAACAGCCTGCTGTTTTGCTGAGCGGCTTCGCAGCTCGGCGAAACGCTTTGCGGCGTTTCGCCATCATATAATCATTATAGGAGGAGGTGGCGATTGAAACATGGCCAACATTAAATCTTCTGCAAAGAGAGATCTGAAGTCCAAGGAACTCAGAGCCAAGAACCGTGCCGATAAGACCGAGCTCAAGACCATGGTGAAGAAATTTGACGCAGCCGTTGCCGAAGGTAACCGCGACAATGCCGTCAGTGCCTATAAAGTTGCTGTTAAGACAGTCGACCGCGCGGCCGCGAAGGGTCTGCTGCACAAGAACAACGCGGCGCACAAGAAGTCCGCGATGGCGACCAAGCTCAACGAGCTGGCATAATTTCAAACTGGTTTTTTAAACCGGAAAGCGTCCGCTTTCCGGTTTTGGCTTATTGGAAGGGTTTCTAAAAAGTGCTTCCCCCTCTGGGGCCGCGGGCCCTGCGGGTCGAAGCTGGCACGGCGAAGCCGTGACTGATGAGGGCCAACAAATCGAACCACTGAGGTGATACCATGGAAAAACGCCTGTTGCTGATCGTCAATCCCGCCGCCGGGCGGGGCGCCTACAAATACAATTTTGCCGAGGCCATGCATGTGCTCTCCAAGGGCGGCTTCCGCACGACGCTGGCCTTCACCGCCGGCCGCGGCGATGCGACGCGCTTTGCCGCAGCCGCCGGGGAGTATGATACGGTTGCCTGCATCGGCGGCGACGGTACGCTCAGCGAGGTGCTGGCAGGCCTGATGACCCTGCCCTCTCCCCCGCCGGTGGGCTACATGCCCATGGGCACGGCCAACGACGTGGCCACCACCCTGGGCCTGCCGAAGAACGACGCGCTCTCTGCCGCCTGGCGCATGCTGGACGGTACGCCCCACCCCTACGATGTGGGCGGCTTTGGGGACAAGGAGTACTTTGCGTATGTGGCCGCCTTCGGCGCCTTTACCGAGGTCAGCTATACCACGCCCCAGGACCAGAAAAAGCTCCTGGGCCACCTGGCCTATGTGCTCCAGGGCATGCAGACCCTGGGGAAAATCGAGACCGTGCAGACCCGTGTCACCTATGACGGCGGCGTCTTTGAGGGCAAGCTGCTCTACGGCAGCATGTCCAACTCCACCAGTGTGGCCGGCATCATCCATCTGTCCGACAAGATGGTCAGCCTGGGCGACGGCGTGTCGGAGCTGGTGCTGGTGAAGGACCCCGTCAACGTGGCGGGCTTCACCGAAGTGCTCGACAGCGTTTTAAGCCAGCGCTTTGACAGCGAGAACCTGCTCATCCTGCATACCACCCAGGCGCATTTTGAATTTGAAAAGCCCGTGGCCTGGACCCGTGACGGCGAGGCCGGCGGATCGTATGCAGACATCACGCTGCGCAACTATCCCTGCCCGGTGCAGCTGATTTTTTAATTGCAATCCGCCGGGGAAGCATATATAATATTTAAGTTATAACGTACACGAAAGGAACCGTGTCCCATGAAGCGTCAGAAAATTTCCGGCATTTTTGCCGAGCCTTCCGCCTTTGCCGATCAGACGGTGACCGTCTGCGGCTGGGTCAGAACCGTACGCGATATGAAAAACTTCGGCTTTATCGAGCTCAACGACGGCAGCTGCTTCAAGTCGCTGCAGGTGGTGTTTGAGCGGGCCGCCCTCGCAAACTATGAGGAGATCGCCCATCAGAACGTCGGCGCGGCGCTGATCGTCCACGGTATCCTGGTGCTCACGCCCGGCGCCAAGCAGCCCTTCGAGCTCAAGGCCGACGAGATCGCGGTCGAGGGCGCCTCCACGCCGGACTACCCCCTGCAAAAGAAGCGCCACAGCGTGGAGTTTCTGCGCACGATCCAGCACCTCAGACCCCGCACCAATCTCTTTTCCGCCACCTTCCGCGTTCGCTCCGTGGCGGCCCAGGCGGTGCATGAGTTCTTCCAGCAGCGGGGCTTTGTCTATGTCAACACGCCCATCATCACCGGCTCCGACGCCGAGGGCGCGGGCCAGATGTTCCGCGTGACCACGCTGGACCTCAATAACCTCCCCCGCAAGGAGGACGGCACGGTCGACGACAGCAAGGACTTCTTCGGCAAGGCCACGAATCTGACCGTCTCCGGCCAGCTCAACGCCGAAAACTTCGCCCTGGCCTTTGGCGATGTGTACACCTTCGGCCCCACCTTCCGCGCCGAGGTCAGCTATACCCAGCGCCACGCCGCCGAGTTCTGGATGATCGAGCCGGAGATGGCCTTTGCCGATCTGGACGATTATATGGACACCGCCGAGGCCATGGTCAAGTATATCATCAACCGCACCTTTGAGCGCTGCCCGCAGGAGATGGAGTTCTTCAATTCCTTTGTGGACAAGGGCCTGATCGACCGGCTGCATAACGTGGTCAACAACGAGTTTGGCCGCGTCAGCTACACCGAGGCTGTGGACATCCTGCAAAAGAGCGGGAAAAAGTTCGACTTCCCCGTCCAGTGGGGCATCGATCTGCAGACCGAGCATGAGCGCTACCTGACCGAGGAGGTCTTCAAAAAGCCCATCTTTGTCACCGACTACCCCAAGGAGATCAAGGCGTTTTATATGCGCCTGAACGACGACGGCAAAACCGTCGCGGCGGCGGACTGCCTGGTCCCCGGCATTGGCGAGATCATCGGCGGCAGCCAGCGTGAGGAGCGCCTGGATGTGCTCGAAGCGCGCATGGACGAGCTGGGCCTCAAGAAGGAGGACTACTGGTGGTATCTCGACCTGCGTCGCTACGGCAGCTGCCGTCACGCGGGCTATGGTCTGGGCTTTGAGCGCCTGGTCATGTACCTGACCGGCGTCAGCAACATCCGCGACGTGGAGCTGCACCCGAGAACCACCGGCAACGCAGACTTCTGAGTTTGGAGTGTAGAGTGTGGAGTGTGGAGTTGTGGAATCCACTTCGCGGATGATTTGAATCGCGCCCTCCGGGCGCACCTTAACTCCAAACTCCACTCTCCAAACTCCAAACCTATCCCTTCCGATCCCGGTAGAAAAGGAGAAACTATGGAACTTCTCGAACAGCGTATCCTGACCGACGGCAAGCTGCTGCCCGGCGGCATTTTGAAGATCGACAATTTTCTCAATCACCAGCTCGATCCCGGGCTGATCCAGGCCATGGCGCGGGAATTTAAGCGCCTGTTCGACGGCGAAGGGGTCAACAAGGTGCTGACCATTGAGGCCAGCGGCATTGCCATTGCCATTCTGGTGGGCCTGGAATTTGATTGTCCGGTGGTTTTCGCCAAAAAGAGCAAGAGCAAAAACATCTCCGACTCCGTCTATGCGGCCGAGGTGCCGTCCTTCACCCACGGCAACACCAATACCGTCGTTGTCTCCAAGGACTATCTGAACGCGGATGACCGCGTGCTCATCATTGACGACTTTCTCGCCACCGGCGCGGCCCTTGTGGGCCTGCGCGCGCTGGCGCGGCAGGCTGGCGCGGCGGTTGTCGGCGCGGGCATCGCCGTGGAGAAGGTGTTCCAGGGCGGCGGCGATCAGATGCGGGCCGCGGGCATGCGGGTCGAGTCCCTGGCAAAAATTGCCTCCATGGACGAGCACGGCATCACCTTCTGCTGAATCGTGTAAAAAGCGT
>JAFTGE010000038.1 GCA_017458085.1 Oscillospiraceae bacterium | reverse complement strand
CGTCGCTGTTCTGGCCTATTCCACCTCCCTCTGGGCCGAGGCGCTGCGTGAGATGTCCGGCCGTCTTGAGTAGATGCCCGGCGAGGAGGGCTACCCCGCTTACCTGGCCTCCCGCCTGGCCCAGTTCTACGAGCGCGCCGGCGTGATCGAGTGCGTCGGCTCCGATTCCCGCCAGGGCTCCGTCACCGCCATCGGCGCCGTGTCGCCTCCGGGCGGCGATATCTCCGAGCCTGTCTCCCAGGCCACCATGCGTATCGTCAAGGTCTTCTGGGCGCTGGACTCGAGCCTGGCCTATGCCCGCCATTTCCCGGCCATCAACTGGCTGACCTCCTACTCCCTGTATGTGGACACCCTGCGCCCCTGGTACACCGAGCAGTTCGGTGACAGCTACATGGCCAACCGCGAGAAGGCCATGCACATCCTCCAGGAGGAGAGCGAGCTGCAGGAGATCGTCCGCCTGGTCGGTCAGGACGCTCTGAGCCCCGCCGACCGCCTCACCATGGAGACGGCCAAGATGATCCGCGAGGACTTCCTGCAGCAGAACGCCTTCGTCGACGAGGACGCCTACTCCGCCTACGCCAAGCAGTTCAGGCTGCTGGACATGATCCTGGACTATGACAGCCAGTGCCGCGAGGCCCTGGATCAGGGTGCCGATATGGAGAGCCTGTTTGTCATCGCCGCCCGCGAAAAGATCGGCCGTGCCAAGATGGCCGACGCCGGAACCTTCGCGGATGACTACGATAAGATCGCGGCCGAGATGAAGCAGCAGATTGCCGAGCTTATTGCCGGAGGTGAGCAGGAATGATCAAAGAGTATAAGACCATAAGAGAGATCGCAAGCCCCCTGATGGTGGTCGACCAGGTCGAGGGCGTTACCTACGACGAGCTGGGTGAGCTGGAGCTGCCCGACGGCTCCGTCCGCCGCTGCAAGGTGCTTGAGGTCGAGGGCGACAAGGCGGTCGTTCAGCTGTTCGAGTCGGCGCAGGGCATCAACCTGGCCGAGACGAAGGTCCGCTTCCTGGGCCATCCCCAGCAGCTGGCCGTGAGCGAGGATATGCTCGGCCGCGTCTTCAACGGCATGGGCCAGCCCATCGACGGCGGCCCCGCCATCCTGCCCGAGGCCCACATGGACATCAACGGTCTGCCCATGAACCCCGCCGCCCGCGCCTACCCCGCCGAGTTTATCCAGACCGGCGTGTCCACCATCGATGGTCTGAACACCCTGGTCCGCGGCCAGAAGCTGCCGATCTTCTCCGGCTCCGGCCTGCCCCACGCGGCCCTCGCCGCGCAGATCGCCCGTCAGGCCCGCGTGCTGGGCGACAACGAGACCTTCGCCGTCGTCTTCGCGGCCATCGGCATCACCTTTGAGGAGTCCGAGTACTTCATCAACGACTTCCGGCGCACCGGCGCCATCGACCGTACCGTCGTCTTCTCGAACCTCGCCAACGACCCCGCCGTCGAGCGTATCGCCACCCCGCGCATGGCCCTGACCGCCGCCGAGTACCTGGCCTTCGAGAAGGATATGCAGGTGCTGGTCATCCTCACCGACATCACCAACTATGCCGAGGCCCTGCGTGAGGTTTCGGCTGCCAAGAAGGAAGTGCCCGGTCGCCGCGGCTATCCCGGCTACCTGTACACCGACCTTGCCACCATGTATGAGCGCGCCGGTCGCCGCCTGGGGAAGAAGGGCTCGATCACCATGATCCCCATCCTGACCATGCCCGAGGACGACAAGACCCACCCCATCCCCGACCTGACCGGCTACATCACCGAGGGCCAGATCATCCTCAGCCGTGAGCTGCACCGCAAGGGCATCGTGCCGCCTGTGGACGTGCTGCCCTCCCTGAGCCGTCTGAAGGACAAGGGCATTGGCGTCGGCAAGACCCGCGAGGATCACGCCGGCACCATGAACCAGCTCTTCGCCGCCTATTCCCGCGGCAAGGACGCCAAGGAGCTCATGACCATTCTGGGCGAGGCGGCGCTGTCGGATGACGACAAGCTCTTCGCCAAGTTTGCCGATGAGTTTGAGCGCCGCTATGTCAGCCAGGGCAACACCACCAACCGCTCCATCGAGGAGACCCTGGATCTGGGCTGGGAGCTGCTGAGCATCCTGCCCCGCCGTGAGCTCAAGCGTATCAAGACCGAGTTTATCGACAAGTACATGCCCCAGAAGTAAAGTACTGTCCGTCAAAATGATCAATTACGGAGGTGATGCTTTTTGGCAGGTACTGCGATAACCCCCACCAGAATGGTGCTCAATCAGCTCAAGGGCCGGCTCAAGACCGCCCGCCGCGGCCATAAGCTCCTGAAGGATAAGCGCGACGAGCTGATGCGCCAGTTCATGGACGTGGTCAAGCTCAATAAGGCCCTGCGCACCCGCGTGGAGGAGGGCCTGACTGAGGCCTTCGCGTCGCTGCAGGTGGCAAGCTCCATCATGTCGCCCGAGATGCTGGAGCAGGCACTGCTGTATCCGCGGCAGAGCGTTGAGCTGAACATGAAGTTTAAAAACATCATGAGCGTCAATGTCCCCCTCTACAGCTTCACGACCAAAAACAACGATCCCACGGAGATCTACCCCTACGGCTTCGCGCAGACCAGCGGCGAGCTGGACGACGCGCTCGAGCACATGGCGAAGGTCTTCGAGGATATGCTGGAGCTGGCCCAGGTGGAGAAGACCATGCAGCTGCTGGCCGAGGAGATCGAGAAGACCCGGCGGCGCGTCAACGCCCTGGAGTACGTCATGATCCCCGAGCTGGAGTCGAACATCAAGTATATCTCCCTGAAGCTGGAGGAGAACGAGAACTCCACCAAGGTGCGGCTGCTCAAGGTTAAGGAAATGGTGCTGCAAGACGCCCATAATTACAAGTAACGCCAAATAAGCGAAAAAACCGACCGCGATCGCGGTCGGTTTTTTGTATATCGTTGCGTAGGAAAGAAAACCGTAGTATAATAAAAAGAAATGGGGCGCCCCGAGCATCTTGTGTCTTTGAAACATGCAGGCCCTAAACTCCGACATATGGGGCGTTCCGCGCCAAGGTGATGTTATGCAGATTTCCTTTTCCTTTGATAAAAAACGACTGTTGATCGCGGCTGCTTTGATTGCGGCAACGATTGTTGGCAGCGCGCTTGTACCCGGAACGCCAATGCGCTTTGCACTGGCGGCCTGCCTGCTGTTCGCGGCAGCGGCCTGCCTGCGTCTGTCGGTACGAGGCTGGTACGCCGTGCTGACCATGGCGCTGTTTACCGGCGGCGCCGCGCTGATGACGGTGCTCTTGTGCCAGATGGTCAACGATCTGCGCGGCGCCCCGCACTCGGCCTACCTGATCTTTCTGGGCTGCGCCTGTTTTATGCTTGCAGCGGTCGTTCTCCACTTGGTCCTGCTGTGCGTTTCCCGGGTCAGCATCCGCCCGGCTGTCGTGCTGGTGACGCCCGTTCTGCTGATTCTTGCGGTTGCCAACCGGTTCACCTATGAATACCGCGGCACGGCTATGACACCGGTGGACCTTCTGGGCGCGCAGACGGCCTTCAACATCCTGGACAGCTATCGCATTGCCATCGATAAAAACATTTGGTATGCAATTGTGTTTTTTGCACTGGAATTGTTCGCCGCAGCCAGTATACATGTGGAGCGCTTTCCGAAAATCTCTGCGCGTCGGATTGTTACGCTGCTTGCGGCAGTCGTCCTGGGCGTGTTTGTACATAGCTCCCTGGGACAGATTACCCCCGCCTACTGGGGCAACGGCGGCGTACTTTGGTATGGCTTTGTGGTGAACTTCTCCCGGGAACTGCGCGACAGCTTCGTGACCCGACCGGAGGGTTACGGCGCGGCCAGGATTCGGACGCTGGAGCAGCGATACGAGGCGTCGGAGGCGGAGCCGCTGCCGGATAAGCTGCCGCATGTGATCGTGGTCATGAATGAGAGCCTGGCGGATTTCCGGGTCTTTGGCGAGATGACGACGGACGAGCCCGTGACTCCTTTTATGGATTCTCTCCAGGAAAACACGGTCCGCGGCTTTGCCTTGTCTTCTGTTTACGGCGGCAAGACGCCCAATTCGGAATTTGAGTTTTTAACGGGCAATTCCATGGCCTTTCTGAGCCCCTCGATGATTGCTTTCACGATGATTCAGCGGCCGACCTACACGCTGGAGCGCTATCTGGAAAGCCTTGGCTATGACAGCTACGCCACCCATCCGGAGGAGGGGACCAACTGGAAACGCAGCTCGGTTTACCCGCTGCTCGGCTTTTCCGATTTTTCCTTCCATGAGCAATATCTGCAGGCCGATACGATCAACGGCTGGGTGACGGACGAGGCGGTTTACGACAATATCATCCAGGAATTCAAAACAGCGAATACGGACGCGCCGCGATTCCTTTACGCGGTCACGGCCCAGAACCATGGCGCCTATGGCCTGGAGGATGAGGGCCTGAACCCCATTGGGATCGCAGGCTATGAAAGCGTCTCGATGAGCGCGTACCTGGCGCGTGTCCGGGAATCCGACCGGGCGTTTGAGAAACTGGTCAGTTTTTTTGACACGGTGGACGAGCCGGTGGTGATCCTCATGTACGGCGACCATCATCCCAACGAGGAGCCGGACATGATCGAGTATCTGCACGGCGGCCCCCTGGAGAGCCTGGACGAGCAGCAGCTCATGTATGAGATCCCCTTCCTCATCTGGGCCAACTATGACATCGAGGAGCAGCGTCCGCCGGTCACCAGCATCAACTTCCTCTCCAACTACCTGCTGGAGGCGGCGGGACTGCCGCTGCCGCCATATCATCGATTCCTGCACAGTCTACAGCAGACGATTCCGGCGCTCAATACGTTTGGCTACTACTCGCTTACCGAGGGCTGCTTTTTGCCCCTGGCCGAGGCCCGGGGTGCGGAGCAGCAGGCGCTTGCGGAATACGAAAGCCTGCAATATAATGCCCTGCATGACAAGCGCGGAAGGAGCGAATTCTTTTTTCCGGCGGAATAATAAAAAACAGCTCCGGGCGAAAGCCCGGAGCTGTCAGGTTTTTGCTGTCTTACTTGGCGTAGGCCGCGGCGCTGTCGCCGGCGATACGGCCATAGATCGTGAAGTCGGCCACGGCGTTGCCGCCCAGGCGGTTGTTGCCGTGCACGCCGCCCGTGACCTCACCGGCGGCAAAGAGGCCGGGGATCACGTTGCCGTTGGTGTCAATGACCTCGGCTTTGGGATCGATCTTGATGCCGCCCATGGTGTGGTGGATGCCGGGCTGCACCTTGATGGCGTAGTAGGGGGCCTGATCGAGCGGGTTGGCGAAGGAGACGCGGCCAAAGTCCGGGTCGGCTTTGTCGGCCACATAGCCGTTCCAGGTGTTCATGGTCTCGGCAAAGACATCGGCCGGGGCGCCGATGGCAGCGGCCAGTTCCTCATAGGTCGCGCCGGTCTCGGCGTAGCCCTTGTTGATGTAGCCCTGGATGACGTTGGAGGCGTCGCTCATGCGGCTGTCGACGATAAGCCAGGCATAGCCGCCGGTCTGCTCAAATTCGGCCGCGGAAACCTTGTCGCGGGTGGAGACCTCATCGAAGAAGCGCTCGCCCTCCTGGTTGACCAGGATCGCGCCGTCGCCACGCAGACCCTCGGTGATGAGGATGGCGTCGGTGCCCTGGACGTGCACGGTCGGGTGCAGCTGGATCTGCTCGATGTCGACGGTGTCGGCGCCGATGGCCTGGGCCATCTGGATACCCTGACCCTGGATGCCGGGGGCGTTGGTGGTGATGAAGCCGTCAAGCTCCGGACGGATGGAGGCGATCATGTCGTTGTTGGCGCCGAAGCCGCCGGAGGTAATGACGACCGCCTTGGCGTTGACGGTGACGGTGTTGCCGGTCGGACCCTCGGCCACGACGCCGACTGCCTTGCCGTCGGAGACCAGAATCTCCCTGGCGGTGGTGTTGGTCAGCAGCTCAATGCCGCGCTTGTCGAGGTTTTCCTTCAGCAGGGGAACGACGTAAGCGCCCACGGACAGGACCTTGCCGTCGGCGTCCACGGGACGGTGAATGCGCTTGACGGAAGCGCCGCCGAACTGGGCCACATTGTGGAGGACGATTTCGGGGTCAAGACTGTCGAGCCAGTCGATGGCGTCGGCGCTGTTGGTGACGAGGGTTTCCACCAGGGCGGGATCGTTCAGACCGCCGCCGCCGATGAGGGTGTCGAGCTGGAACAGCTCCGCGGTGTCAAAGTAGCCGTCGGGATCGGCCTGGTATGCCGCCCACTGCTCGGCAACGATGGCGCCCAGCTCCTGAATGCGGGCGTTGTCGGGGTAGTTGGGAACCTTGGCCAGGGTGGCCTCCACGCCGGAGGCTTCCTTAAACTCGTTCTGATTGCGGTGCTCGGTGGGGCCGGCGTTCATGCCGCCGGTGGAGCGGACGGAGTTGCCGCCGGCGAGACCCTGGCTCTCCAGCACGAGGACCTTCGCGCCGGCGTCGTTTGCGGTGATGGCGGCGGTCATGCCCGCGCCGCCCGCGCCGACCACGACCACGTCGACGTCATAGGTGACGTCCTCGGCGGGCGCTGCCGCGGCGACCTCGCGCTGGAACACGGCGGGATCAAAGCCGCCGGCCTGCAGCGCCGCGGTGACGGCGGCTTTGATGGCGTCGGAGGTAACGGTTGCGCCGGAGACGCCGTCGACGAGCAGACTCTGGTTTTCATAGATCGCGGCGGGCAGCTGCTCCACAGCGACGGAGCCGATGCCGTCGGTCTCGGCTTGCTCGGTGACGCGGATGGAGTAGATCTGATCGGCGGTGGCCCGTACCTCAACGGAAACGGGACCGTTGCGGCCGTCGGCGGTGCCGGTCAGCACTGCGGCGTCAGCGGGGACGTCGGCCGCGCCGACCGCCTTGGCGGGGATGTTGGCGACAATGGCGCTGACGATACCGACAAGCAGCACAAACACGCCGCAGGCGATGCCGATATAGTCCAGCAGTTTTTTCTTTTTCATGGTTTGTCTCTCCTTTATGGGAAGTAGGGGAATACCAATTTTCAATTCTACCTGAAAAGCGCTGCGTATGCAATAGCGTAAAGGGAGAAAGAAACGGTTTTCAGCGCTTTTCCCGGAAGAAATCTGTCAGCAGCGCAGCGCTGGCCTCCCGGCGCACGCCGGGGAACACGGCGGGATGGTGGCCGTAGCGCTCGCAGAACAGGTCGATGACGCTCCCGCAGGAGCCGGTCAGACTGTCCCGCGCGCCGAAGACCACGGTGGGAATACGGGCGTTGATGATGGCCCCGGCGCACATGGGGCAGGGCTCGAGCGTCACAAACAGCGTGCAGCCCTCGAGCCGCCAGTCGTCCAGCGCTGCGCAGGCGTTGCGGATCGCCTCGATCTCAGCGTGGGCGGTGGCGTCGCCGCTGGCCTCCCGGCGGTTGCGGCCCCGGCCGATGATCTGTCCGTCGGGTCCGGCGATCACACAGCCGACGGGGACCTCGCCCGCGGCGGCGGCTTCCTCGGCCAGGGCCAGCGCCTCGGCCATATATGCTTCGCGGTCCATGGTGCACCTCCTGTTGATAAAAAGCCCGTCATTGCGAACCAGTGACCGGTGTCACTGGTGTGGCAATCCGTATCTTAAATCAGAGTACGCAGAGAGAACGGATTCCCACGACCAGTGTGAGCACTGGTCTCGGAATGACAGGCTTTTGGTATTATGACAGCCGGGTGTTAAAGCGCCTGCGCTTTGTTGAGGCTCAGGCCAGCGCCGCGGTGATGATGCTCATCTGGTAGACCTCTTCGGCATCGCAGCCGCGGCTGAGGTCGTTGATGGGCGCGTTCAGACCCTGCAGAATGGGGCCGTAGGCCGCGAAGCCGCCCAGCCGCTGGGCGATCTTGTAGCCGATGTTGCCGGACTGGATCTCCGGGAAGATGAAGGTGTTGGCGTAGCCGGCGACGGGGCTGCCGGGGAACTTGAGCTGGCCGACGACGGGGGAGACGGCGGCGTCAAACTGCATTTCGCCGTCGACGGCGAGGTCGGGCGCGGTCTGCTTGACGATGGCGGTCGCCTCACGCACGAGGTCGACAGCGGGGCCCTTGCCGGAGCCCTTGGTGGAATAGCTGAGCATGGCGACCTTGGGGTCGATGCCGAAGGCCTTGGCGGTCTTGGCGGTCTCCACGGCGACCTCGGCCAACTGCTGGGCGGCGGTCAGAACGACGTTGCCCTCCTTGTCCTTCTTGTCCTCATAGGAAATGTTGATGGCGCAGTCGCCCATGGCGAGCATCTCGTCGCCGCGGGTCAGGATGAAGCAGGAGGAGACGAGGTTGGCGCCCTTCTTGGTCTTGACCAGCTGCAGCGCGGGGCGGACGGTGTCGGCGGTGGAGTAGGTGGCGCCGCCGAGCAGGGCGTCGGCCTTGCCCATCTTGACGAGCATCGTGCCGAAGTAGTTGCCCTTGGAGAGGGCGGCGCGGGCGTCCTCCGCGGTGGCCTTGCCCTTGCGCAGCGCGACGAATTCCTCCACCATCTTGTCCATCTCAGGGTAGGTGGCGGGGTCGAGGATCTCCAGCCCCTCGATGTCGAAGCCGCCCTTGGCGGCCGCGGCCTTGACCTCGTCCACATTGCCGACGAGCACGGGGGTCAGGAAGCCATCCTTCTTCAGGCGTGCGGCGGAGGCGAGAATGCGGGCGTCGGGGCCTTCGGTGTAGACGATCTTGCGGGGGTTGGCCTTGAGTATTTCAACGAGATTTTCAAACATGATCTGTTCCTCCAATTGTATTTTATCTAACCGGAAACACTCTATCACTACTTGCTTTGAATTTCAAGATTTTGGTCTAAATTCTCTTTACAAAGCGGGCGGACTTCCGTATAATATACAAAAAGTAATCAAACAGGACTGAAAGGACAAGGGTGTGTGACCATGGAACGGAGCTTTCCGGAAACGCTCGCGGCGCTGCGCCGGGAGAAGAATATCAGCCAACGCAAGGCGGCGGCCGATCTGAACATCAGCCAGGCGCTTTTAAGCCACTATGAAAACGGCGCGCGGGAGCCGGGGCTGAGCTTTGTCTGCCGCGTGTGCGACTATTATGGGGTCAGCGCGGACTATCTGCTCTGCCGCACGGAGCTGCCCAACGCCGCCCATACCGCCGCTGAGACCGCCACGGCCTTTCTGGACGATATGCAGACGCTCATCATCCAGACCCGCCGGGCCCTCGGCACATTCTCTGACCGGGAGGACAACACATGATCAAGCAGGAAAATATCCGCAATTTTTCCATCATCGCCCATATCGACCACGGCAAGTCCACGCTGTCCGACCGCCTGATCGAAAAATGCGGCGCGGTGGAGCAGCGCATCATGGAGGATCAGATCCTTGACAATATGGATCTCGAGCGTGAGCGCGGCATCACCATCAAGGCCCGCGCCGTGGGCTTGAGCTACACAGCCGCCGACGGGGAGGACTATACCCTCAACCTCATCGACACCCCGGGCCATGTGGACTTTAACTACGAGGTCAGCCGTTCCCTCGCCGCCTGCGAAGGGGCGGTGCTGGTGGTGGACGCGTCCCAGGGCGTGGAGGCGCAGACACTGTCCAACACGTATCTTGCGTTGGACAACAATCTGGAAATTCTCCCCGTGGTCAATAAGATCGACCTGCCCGCGGCCGATCCCCAGCGGGTCAAGGACGAGATCGAGGAGATCATCGGTCTGCCCGCCCAGGACGCGCCGGAGATCAGCGCCAAGGCCGGGGTCAACATCGACGCCGTGCTGGAGGACATCGTGGCCAACGTCCCGGCCCCGGACGGCGATCCCGACGCGCCGCTCAAGGCCCTGATTTTTGACAGCCAGTACGACAACTACCGCGGCGTCATCGTCTTCATGCGCCTGATCGACGGCCGCATCCGCCGCGACAGCGAGATTTTGCTCATGTCCACCGGCGCCAAATATAAGGTGGTGGAGGTGGGGCACCTGCGTCCCATCGGCCTTGAACCCTGCGAGGAGCTCTCCGCCGGCGACGTGGGCTACTTCACCGCCAGCATCAAGAACGTGGCCGACACCCAGGTGGGCGACACCGTCACCGACGCTTCCCGCCCCACGGCCCAGGCCCTGCCCGGCTACCGTCCCGCGCGGCCGATGGTCTTCTGCGGCATCTACACCGAGGATGGCTCCAAGTACCCCGACCTGCGCGACGCGCTGGATAAGCTCAAGCTCAACGACGCCTCCCTCTCCTACGAGCCGGAGAGCTCGGTGGCCCTGGGCTTCGGCTTCCGCTGCGGCTTTCTGGGCATGCTGCATATGGAGATCATCCAGGAGCGGCTGGAGCGGGAGTTTGATCTGGAGCTGGTCACGACCCTGCCCTCGGTGATCTATAAGGTGGTCAAGACCGACGGCTCGGTGGTCATGGTGGATAACCCCCACAACTATCCCGACGTGCCCTCCATCGCGGAGGCCTATGAGCCCTATGTCAAGGTCTCCATCATCACGCCCAACGAGTTTGTCGGCAACATCATGCCCCTGTGCCAGGACCGTCGCGGCGAGTACAAGAACATGCAGTACCTCGACCAGAGATTGGTGGAGCTGCACTACGAGATGCCCCTCAACGAGATCATCTACGATTTCTTCGACACCCTCAAGGCCCGCACCAAGGGCTACGCCTCGCTGGACTATGAGTTCTCCGAGTACAAGAGCAGCGACCTGGTGAAGGTGGACATGCTCTTAAACGGCGATCAGGTCGACGCCCTGAGCTTCATCGCCCACCGGGAGAAGGCCTACGGCCGGGCCCGCAAGCTCTGCGAAAAGCTCAAGGAGAACATTCCCCGCCAGCTCTTTGAGGTGCCCATCCAGGCGGCCATCGGCGGCAAGATCATCGCGCGCGAGACCGTCAAGGCCATGCGCAAGGATGTGCTGGCCAAGTGTTACG
>JAFTGE010000059.1 GCA_017458085.1 Oscillospiraceae bacterium | reverse complement strand
TTGAAGCCGAGCGCGCGGAGCGCGTGAGGGAACAGGCACCCACCCGCTGCCGGTGGCAGATGCAGGGGGGACGCCTGTTCCGCAACGGTCGAAAAACGCAAGGATCAGCGTAAGCCCGTAGCGTTTTTCGGGCACCGTAAGGTGGATCAAATCCCTCCTTCTGCGCCAGAAAAAAGTCTTGATTTCGTTACGAAGTCAAGACTTTTCTCTTTCTAAGCTGGATTTGACCCTAGAAAAGTTCAACGCTTATGTGGCAGTATTTCGGTTCCCCTTTAGATGGGTTTTCGGGGGAGCCGGAAGGACGGATCGATATACTTCTCTATTGTTTATTTCATGGCGACGGCTCCTTTCGATTGCCCTGACAGTGAAGTATGTCGCCGTCGCAACTGATGCTATGATACCTAAATATCCGGTCAAGCTCGTGGCTGTACCCAGATATGCCCCTCCAATTCCTGCCGCCGGAGAGACTTTTTCTGTTGCCCGTCATCCATGACTAATAACCTCAGCCGTAATGCTCGGACATATAAAGGCTCATTTTACTTTGAATCAGCCGCGCTGCTTCCTCTGCACGCTCCTTGCCGCCCAGGAAAGCAGTGATCTCGGTCTTCAGCGCGTCCATCACGGCATCGTCCCGGATCACCATACGATCTGTTCCATACACCAATTCGCGCATCACGGCCGCGTCTTTCTCGTTGAAGGATTCATAGTCGTTCACATTGCTCTGCTGGCGCTGCATGCTGTTCTCCACCGCTTTCTCAAAGCTCGCACGCAGCACGGGAATGCCATCCGTAAGGTACGGCTCAGTTTCACCCTGCATGAAGGTCTTGACGAAACGCCAGGCACCGTCTTTGCTTTTGCTGGAGGCCATCACACCGAGGCTCGTATTGCAGCCGATTGTCCATAGAAAGCCGTCGTCCAGCTTGAGCTGTCCGGTATGCCCCATTCCATCCGCGGGCAGCAGCTTCATAAAGTAAGCGCCTGTTCCGGCAGTACCAGGAAAGCCGAGTACCGCTGCCTCATCCTGAAAAGTCTTGCGCGGCCCGTAGCCAGCTTTACTTGCATAATCATAGGAGATCAGCCAGTCGCACCCAGGACTATTGAAGAAGGCTCCATCCGGTGGGATAACCGGGATGCGTTTCATCAGCTCCAGCCAGCCGATAAAGGCGGGGCTGTCGAAGCTGCAGGTGCCGCTTGCTCTGTCCATGAACTCCGCAGTAGCTGCCCAAGAGAACAAAAGGATCATTTTATCCTGTGTAAAATACGGCGAACTGTCCTCGCGTGAGAGTACTTCCAGCGCTCTGTCCGTTGTCCACTCCTCCCGGCTGATGCCAAGGTGCTCCGCACCGAGCATGGTGAGCATCGTGAATCGGTCTGCATACTCATACAGACCGCCTCTCTCCGTGAGTGCCGCGAAGAGACTCGGGATAAAGTCCTCCCGGCTGATATTTGGATCGGCATCGATATAAGGCAGGAGATCGACCAAAAGCTGCCGGTCCACTGCACCGGGCGGGAGCAGGCTGGTGTCAAGCACATCAATGCCGCTCTCGGTCGCAAGCCGGATCATCAGCTTGTTCCGTTCTGCCTCATCGTACCAGATCATGGGCTTGAGGACGATCCGGTATTCGGGATCAGTCTGATTGAAGCGCATGATCGCATCCAGCAGCCGCTCCGGGCAAGTATAGTCGGTATCGCTGTATTCATAGCCCTGGGCTGTGGCATCGGCAAAGCAGCCCAGTGTCAACGTCTTTTTCACCGGCACCATGCCGGGACTGACCTTTGTGAGCTTGTTGTTCGCTAAATAGAAAAGATCCCCGTTGGAGTTTTCCAGCCCATAGAAGGCGCTGTAACCCTGCAGGCTCGCGTAATTGAGTGCAATGTCCATCCAGTTGAACACCGGGCTCATGCTGCCTGTGTGCGGATCGTATTCCTGCAGCACTCGCTCCTTCGTGACTAAAATACGCCCTCGCTGACTGCTGTAAACCGGCTCCCAGAGAATGCCCTCCAAAGGCTTACCGCATTGGAGCGTGTCCGGATCAAAAGGGCAATACCCGTCATTGGTGGACAGATACGGCGTATCACCAATCCATACACATTCGGTAAAGCCAATCAGCGGCAGATTTAGTTTTTCGAGTACCTGAGCATCTCTGCTAATGAGGCGCACCGTCTCGTCGTCGTTCAGGATCGCCCGCTCTTTGTCCAGCGCGACAAGCCCGGTCAGGTATGGGTCGCTATTGTTTCCGTTTCGCCAGAAGTCGATGCGGGTGCAGAGCTGCTCACCCGTCTGCGTATCCAATACGATCAGATAGTAATGCAGCTTGCGTGCGAAATCCCTGTTTACCATTTCCGAATCGGAGTAGCCCTCCATCAACCGCAGCCAAACCGCGCCATCGGCCACGGAGAAGGCTTCGATCTGCGGGTATTTAGCTTCGCCGGTGTTGACGGCCCAGCTTTTCCATTCCTGGGTCAGCGTGTCATAGCGAAGGACGGCAAAATTGCCATCCGCGGTTTCAGCGTGAAGATATAGACTGTCGCCCACACTCTGCAAGCCGCTGAAATCCCGATAGTCTTCCGGCATGGGAAGCTCGGTTGTAACATATCCGGGCTCCGTCTCCGTGGAGACCTGCGGCTCACCGATAACAATGATTTCAGCATTTTCTCCCGATGTTACATTTCCGCAAGCACAAAGCGATAAAAGCATGCCCAGCGCCATAAGCAGCCATAGCATTTTGTTTGTTGTTTTCATTCTTCTCCTATCCGACATAAATATCGCAAAAGTCGTATTTGCTTTCAAAATCTTTCTTGTGAACAGTCCGACTCGTGGGCTCCACGATTAGGCCGCGGGCGATCCCCAACATATTTTCCATACTGTCGTAACCGCGGACGCCGATGATCCAGCCCTCTTCGGGGTGAAACAGAATCACAAAGTTACCGGTTGGAAACTCAGTTTGATCCCGGTCAATGGCGTGGGTGGCCTTTGCCTCAAACTGATAAACCTCTACCTCGCCCCAAGTTTCTTTTGTTATTTCACCCGGCTGAAAACCCAGGAGAATCATAGCTCCACCATCTACAAACTGAGGCGCGTACATAATGTCTACTATGCAAGAGGGCATATAGACTCCAAACTCCTCGTTGTAGATTTCCCGACCCTCAACCAGCTTCGTCTGACCGACGGCCCAACTCGCAGGATACCAATAGTCGTCGCTTGGCGACCATGTGATGCGGAAGCGCACTTCCGGGCATTCCTCCGGCCCCTCGAACTCAAAGGCGTATTCGCCTGTCCATTCGACTTCCATCTCTCCAAAGGTGGCAATATAGGTCTCTTGACTCACATGGTGGCGCATTTGAAATATGCCAATCGCATAAGCGGCTCCGGTGAGCAGAGAAAGAATGATCGCCGCTACAAGCAGGGTGCTCCATAGCTTGCGGTGGAGACGGACAGTTTCTTTCTTTTCTATGTAGCCGAGCATTTCCCCGGCTATGATCACTTGTTTTTCATGAACCCCGTTCATCGCGTCCAAAAGAAAGTCGGAGTCTAACATAAACCTTCCTCCCGCATGTAAATACGCAGTTTGTTCCGAATACGGAACAGCATGCTTTTTGTTTTCCCTTGGGTGAAGTGCATCCGTTCCGCAATTTCAGAGACGGGCGCCAGATACCAATAGCGGGCGACAAACACCTTTTGCTCCACTTCGGGTAAAGCCTCTACGAACATTCCGATTGCTTCTTCAAATTCCTTGATCTCATAATTCCGCTCTAAATCTGCGTCAGAGGGAACACATTCTGACATTTCATCGAGCGCTACCGGTATTTCACTGCCGCCTCGTTTCTGGCTTGTTTCCCGCCTATACACGCTGATTGCCAGATTTCGCGTAATACCACCAAGAAAGGTTGACAAAATTGACGGGCGTTTGTCCGGCATCAGATTCCAAGCGCGAAACCATGTATCGTTCACACATTCCTCCGCATCTTCATTGTTTTTGACAAAGTTATACGCTATTGCATGGCAGTACCTGCCATACTTATGATCTGTTTCCGATATGGCCTGATCGGAACGCTGCCAGTACAGATCTACGATCGCTGCATCTTCCATACGGAACCTCCTTCGTGTAAGAGCTCTCATATTAATATTCGCGAAAATGTCGGAATCGGTTTTAAATGATCCAAAACATGTTTAATAGGACAAATGGATTTCAGCCCGTCCTGGCTTTTGCGGATATATTATAACAGGAGTTATAAATAGGGGGATAATAAAAGCTGATACCAGACACTCAAAAAACGCTGTAAAAGCGTTTTATGAGTGTCTGTATGATAAGTGAGGCTCGAAAGCTTAGATTTCGCTAAGCCGAACTTATGCACAGCAGATGTGTTTTGTGCCAAATGGCACAAAACTGGCAGCGTGCTGCAGCACGCTGCCCCACCGATCAAATGAAGCGTTTTATCGGTGAATAGTATGAGGCGTGAGTCTTCTAAAAAAGATTCATGCCTCAGCTTTCAATGGCTTTCATAATTTCTTTTGTGTAAGAGCGAAACAGCTCAAGAAATTTCGGGGACAGCACCGGACGATTCCGCGCGGCCATTCTCTCCGGCAATTCAAAAGCCGAACATTGCGGATCACCGCTTTTGTGAGATCGTTCTGAAAACATCGCGAAATGATTTTCTGTTGCGGGTTTTGCGATTTATAAAATTCAAGTGGAAAATAGGAATAGCGTTTTAAAAGAAAGCGTGATACAATGAAGTTAGGCTTCACTAACTTTCACCTGAGAGGCGTTTGGCCTTACCCGCAGAAGATTTCATGCTGCCGATACAAGGGCCTGTGGCATGACATGAATTCAAAGAACCGCCGTCGCAAACCGCACGGAGCGGACGGCGCGTTTATCCCGCTGTGACGGCCGGAGGAAGGAGCAAAGCAGGTGAGTGACATCGCGGGGATTACGGATCGGTGGACGAAATTGAAAACAAGGAGGACTAACAAATGAAATTTGATGAGATGGGCCGCATGGACGGAAAAACAATGCTGCTTCTGCCGGGAACAGCCTGTACCTGGCAGATCAACTTCCATACGGTGATCGACCGGCTGGCCGAACAGTATCATCTGATCTGCGTCAATTACGATGGCTTTGACGGAGACAACAGCAAGCCCTTTACCGACATGCTGACCGTCACGGAGAAGATCGAGGATTATATACTGGACAACCACGGCGGACGCGTGGACGGAGCCTATGGCTCTTCTCTGGGCGGCAGCTTTGTGGGACTCTTGATCCAGCGAAAACGGGTCCATATTGACCACGGCTTTATCGGCAGTTCGGATCTGGATCAGGGCAGCCCGGTGGTTGCGCGGGTTATGACGTGGATCGTTGGCAGATGGATCGCCGATGCCGGGAAGAATGAGAAGAAGCAGAAGAAGCTCAAGGATATGCTGGTAAAGAACTTCGGCATGGACATGGACGCGGAGACGGATGCCTTCATGGGGCAGTTTGCCGGCAGCATCGTTTCCCTGCACCCCAAGACGGTCGCGCGTGAATTTTACTCTGACTATGTTACGCCTCTCGAGGACGATATCCACGTGGACGGTACGACGGTTCATATTATCTATGCGCTGAAAATGGGGCCGAAGTATGAAAAGCGCTATCTCCGGCATTTCCGGAATCCGGATATCCGGCGCTTTGACATGCAGCATGAGGCGTGGATTTTCCAGAGCAATTGGACGCAGCCGATTCTGGACACCATTGCTGAGTGCATGGAAGGGGACAAGAGGCAATAACAAAGCGTGACCGTCCGGCGAAAGGAAAAGGCTTCCGTCTACGCCTTGACAGTTATTGAAAAAAAGTATAATGTACCATTTCTGAAAGAAACAGGATTAGGAGAAGCAGCATGGCGACAGATGTAAAACAACTGATCGAGCAGATGACCCTGGAGGAGAAAGCTTCCCTGCTGGGCGGGGACGACTTCTGGCACACCAAGGCGGTGGCGCGCCTGGGCATTCCCCGCGCCATGATGTCAGACGGCCCTCACGGTCTGCGCAAGCAGGACGAGAAGGCCGATCACCTGGGCGTCAACGAATCCATCAAGGCGGTCTGCTTCCCGGCGGCCTGCGCCACGGCCTCGAGCTTTGACACAGAGCTGATCGGGAAAATGGGGGAGATCATCGGGGATGAGTGCCAGGCGGAGGAGCTGTCCATCGTGCTCGGGCCCGCGGTGAATATCAAGCGCAGCCCCCTCTGCGGCCGGAACTTTGAGTATTTTTCCGAGGACCCGTATCTTGCGGGGAAGATGGCCGCGGCCTATATTAACGGCGTCCAGTCCCGGCATGTGGGCACCTCCATCAAGCACTTTGCCCTGAACAATCAGGAGACGCGCCGTATGAGCGTTTCGGCGCAGGTGAGCGAGCGCGCCATGCGGGAGATTTATTTCCCCGCCTTCGAGATCGCTGTGAAGGAGGCGCAGCCCAAAACGGTCATGTGCTCCTATAACAAGATCAACGGCGTCTACTCGGCCGATAACGCGTGGCTGTTGACCGACGTGCTGCGGAAGGACTGGGGCTTTGAGGGCTTCGTGATGACCGACTGGGGCGCGGTGGACGACCGGGTGCAGGGCGTCCGCGCGGGGCTTGAGCTGGAGATGCCGGGCAATACCGCCGTCAACGATCAGCGGATTGTGGATGCGGTCAAGGCCGGGGAGTTGGACGAGGCCCTGGTGGATCAGGCGTGCGAGCGCGTCCTGCGCGTGGTGTACGATTATCTGGATAACCGGCGGACCGGCGGGGTCTTTGACCGGGAGGCCGACCATAAGCACGCCGCGGCCATCGAGACCGAGTGCGCGGTGCTGCTGGAGAATAACGGCGTGCTGCCCCTGCGTGCCGACGCGAAGGTGGTCTACATCGGCGAGTATGCGGCGCGGCCCCGTTTCCAGGGCGGCGGCTCCTCTCATATTAATGCCACCAGGGTCACAAGCGCCTTGCAGACGGCGCAGGCCAAGGGGAGAGCGGTCAGCTATGTCAAGGGCTTCCCCTTTGACAAGGACGAGGCTGACGCGATGGAGCTGCAAAAAGCGGTGGAGGCGGCAAAGAGCGCCGATGCCGCGGTGATTTTCGCGGGCCTGCCGGATATCATCGAGTCCGAGGGCTATGACCGAAGGGACATGAAGCTGCCCGCCTGTCAGGACGCGCTGATTGAAGCGGTTCTGGCGGCGCAGCCGAACACCGTGGTGGTGCTCCACAACGGCGCGCCCGTGGAAGCGCCCTGGGCGGACCGTGCCGCGGCGGTGCTGGAGCTGTATCTCGGCGGCGAGGGCGTCGGCGAGGCCGCGGATCAGCTGCTCTATGGCGAGGTCAACCCCTCCGGCCACCTGGCGGAGACCTTCCCGATGAAGCTGGAGGATAATCCCAGCCATTTGAACTTCCCCGGCGGTGTAAAGACCGTGGATTATGCCGAGGGCGTTTTCGTTGGCTACCGCTATTATGATACCAAGAGGCTGCCGGTCCGCTGGGCCTTTGGGCATGGCCTTTCCTATACGACGTTTGCCATCGGGAATCTCCGCCTGGACGGGGAACTGAACGACGAAAACACCGTCACCGCCACCGTGGATGTAAGCAACACCGGCGCGCGCTTCGGCAAGGAAGTGGTGCAGCTCTATATCTCGGACCGAAACGGCACTCCCGGGCGCCCGGCCAAGGAGCTCAAGGGCTTTGCCAAGGTCGGCCTGGAGCCGGGTGAGACCAAGGCTGTCAGCTTTAGGCTCTCGGCGCGGGATCTCAGCTATTATGACGAGCGTCTGCATGATTGGTATGCTCCCTCCGGCAGCTATGCCGTTCTGGTGGGCGACGCCTCTGACCATATCACCGCCGAGGCGGAGCTCCGCTTTGCCACGAAAAAGGTGCTCCCGCTGATCATCGGCGGCGACACGACCATGGCGGAGCTGATGGCGGATCCGCGGACGGCTCCGGTCTTGGCCCGGCTGCAGGGGATGCTCATGCAGGATGCGGCTGTACTGCAGCCCACCGAGGGCGAGGGACTCGGAGCCGGAGAGGATGAGATGAACAAGGCGATGATGCTCTACATGCCGCTCAAGTCGATTCCCAGCTTTCTCCCCGTCAGCGCCGAGCAGATGGAGGGCTTCTATGCCCTGCTTCGGCAGGCGGTCGAGGGGTAAACCGTAGATGCCGCACGGGGCCGGATCACAAAGATCCGGCCCCGTGTGTTTGTTTCTGCTTTTGCCGGCGTCACGCCTGCGGCCCGGCAGACCGGATGTTCTCCGGCATGTCGGGGTACTTGGCGTCAAAGTTTGCGGCAAATTTCTGCGCTAGCTTTTTCGCTGCGGCGGCATAGGCTGCCCCGTCTGCCCACTGTGTCCGGGGATCAAGCAGCTCTGACGGCACCCCCGGGCAGTGCTTGGGAATATAAACATGGAAAATCGGGTCGAGCTCGTAATCAACCTCATCCAGCTCCCCAGCGATGGCGGCGGAGACCATGGCGCGGGTATAGCGCAGCTTGATGCGCGGCACATCTCCCGCGTGGCCGCCGCACCAGCCGGTGTTTACCAGAAACACCCGGGCGCCGGTTTCACGCAGCTTCTGCCCCAGCATGGAGGCGTAGACCGATGCACGCAGCGGGAAGAAGGGTTCCCCGAACAAGGTGGAGAAGGTTGCCACCGGCTCGGTGATGCCGCGCTCGGTGCCTGCCAGCTTGCTGGTATAACCGGAGACAAAGTGGTACATGGCCATGTTTTCGTCCAGCCGGGCGATCGGCGGCAGTACGCCGAAGGCGTCCGCCGTCAGGAAGATCACGGTTTTCGGAATGCCGCCCACGCCCGGGATCACGGCGTTGGGGATAAACTCCACCGGGTAGGCCGCGCGGGAGTTTTCCGTGTACCGCGCGTCGTTGTAGTCGGGGTGTCCCTTTTCGTCCACCACCACGTTTTCAAGCTCCGCGCCGAAGCGGATGGCGTCAAAGATTTCCGGCTCCTTCTCCCGGTCGAGGCCGATGCACTTGGCATAGCAGCCGTCCTCGATGTTGAAGATTCCCTCGTCGGACCAGCCGTGCTCGTCGTCGCCGATGAGACCCCGCGCGGGGTCAGCCGACAGAGTGGTCTTGCCCGTGCCGGAGAGACCGAAGAACACCGCCGTGTCACCGTCGGGGCCGAGGTTTGCCGAGCAGTGCATGGACAGCACGCCCTCCTTGGGGAGCACATAGTTCATGATGGAAAAGACGCTCTTTTTGATCTCGCCGCTGTAACGGGTGCCGGCGATCAGAACCTCGCGCGCCTCCAGATTCAGCAGGATCACCGCATCGCTGTTGACGCCGTCGCGCTCCGGGTCGCATTGATAGCCCGGCGCGACGTAAACGGTGTAGTCCACGCGGAAGTGCTCCAGCTCCTCCTCCGTCGGACGGATGAGCAGCTGGGTCATAAACAGGCACTGGCAGGCGTATTCGGTGACCACGCGAAAGCCCTTGGCGTGCTTGGGGTCGGCGCCGGCGTAGCCGTCAAAGACGAACAGCTCCCGGTTTTCCAAATGCCGCAGGATGCGTTCCCGCAGCGGGCCGTACTTCTCCGGGGGAAAGGGCTGGTTTACGCTGCCCCAGGCGATGTCGTCATGGACGGCGGGGGAGTCGACAATGAATTTGTCCTTCGGGCTGCGGCCGGTATATTTGCCGGTGACGATATTCAGCGCGCCGGTCTCGGTCAGCTCGCCCGCGCCCTTTTCCACTGCCCGGATCACCAGGTAGGGCACGGGCGCGTTGCGGCAGATGGCGCGGCTGCCGCGTATGCCGATTTCATGAGGCAGGATCGTATGCATAGTTTCTCTCCTTTAGGAAAAAACAGTGCCCCGCTGTGTGCGCGGCACTGTTTTCGTTTCAAGCCGATTACCCGGCGATGAGCTTGGCAATGTTGGGGATGATGGAGGTCGAGAAGGCGGAGACGGTCATGATCAGCACGAAGATGTAGCTGATGGTCATGCAGATGCGCAGCGCGGTTGGCGCCTTGTAGCCTTCATTGACGTCCTTGCGCCAGATCAGCAGCAGCACAAACAGGCCGCCGACGGGCGTGGCGATGGAGGTGGCGATGTTGGCAAGCAAGATCAGCTGCGTGGGGGAGCCGTTGAAGCTGTAGCAAATGGCCATGGCAAAGACCAGGCAGGCCAGGCAGCCGAAACGGATGAACTTGCTCTCCAGTCCGAACGCCTTGTTGATGCCGGCGCCCAGCAGCACCATGCCGCGCTGGGTGTTGGCCAGCAGGGAGGAGAAGCCCGCGCCCAGCAGGGCAAGACCCATAATGTACTTGGCGGTGGGACCCATGATGGGCTCAAGCATACCGGCCAGCTGTGCCGGGGCTTTGATGCTCAGTCCCTGGGGATGCAGCACCACCGCGCCGACCAGAATGATGGCGCCGGAGATGAGCACCACGCTGAGGATATGGACCAGCGCGTCGGTGAACATGACGCCGTTGAACAGATCGTTCTTTTCCCACTTCTTCTCCTTGCCGAGGTAGGTGTTGTAAATGCCGGTGGTGATGGCGGCGTTGGTGGAGATAAAGGCAAGCGCGGTGGCAAGGCTGCCCGCGGGGACCTCAAAGCTCACAAGGCCCTTGCCGAAGCTGCCCCAATCCGGGCCGCCCACGCCGATCAGCGTGGCATAGAAGGCAAGGATCATCACGATGATGCAGGCGGTGATGAGCTTTTCAACCTTGGAGTAAACGTTTTTGGCAAAATAGGCGTAGATGACCACGGCGATCATGATCAGAGAGCCGAGCTTCCAGTTGATGCCGAAGATCAGGTTCATGCCGGCGCCGGTGCCGGAGATATTGCCCATGGTGAAGAACAGGCAGGCCAGGAACAGCGCCGCGCCGACGACGCCCGCGCCGAATTTGCCGTAGTACTTGCGGATGGCGTGGATGGTGGGCATGCCGGTGGTGATCGCCAGCCAGTTGGTGGTCATGACAAAGGTGATGCCCATGAAGATGATGGGGAAGATCAGCCAGATCAGGGCGTAGCCGTAGTTGGCGCCCAGCATGGCGGAGGTAGTGACGGCACCAGGGCCGATGACGATACCGGTGGCGATCAGGCCGGGGCCGATGCGCTTGAGCAGCTGACCGAAGGGGAGACGCTTGACACCCTCGCCGATCAAGGGAGCGTTGGTCTTTTCACTCATGATGTTATATCCTTTCGTTCATTGTGTTGGCCGGATAGAGAAACGGGACGCTGCGCTGTGGCAGCGCCCCGTTTGCATAGAATCGGAAGATACCGGAATATACAGGGGTGATTACTTCTTGAACTGCTCCATGTCGACCTTGGGCAGCTGGCTGCGCTCAAGACCGAGGGCGACCCAGTCCTTCTCCTCCTGGTTCAGAGGCAGAACGGGCTTGCGCATCAGGGCGCTCTTGAAGATGCCGCGCTGATAGAGCGCTTCCTTCAGGCGGGCGTGGGCCTCGCCGGAGGGCTGGCCGCCGCCGTAGATGGCCTGGGAGATGTGGTAGATGCGGTCGGACCAATCCTGGGCCTCCTTGAGGGTGTGCTGATCGGGGTGAGCAAAGACCTCGCGGGCGGGGCAGATCAGCTCGGGCACGCAGCCGGCAAAGCCGATCAGGGCGCCGTCCATGCCGGGGAACCAGCTGACGCACAGGGTCTCGTCATGGCAGGTGATGAGGGAGATGTCCGGGCATTCCTGGCGGAGCAGGCGGACGTCATGCTCGTAGATGGAGGTGACGCGGGTTCCCATCTTGATGCACTTGACATGCTCGATTTCCTTGCACATCTTGATCAGGGTCTCGACGGGATAGAAGGCCTTGGAGGTGGCGGGGTAGAGGTGGATGACAATGTCGATGTCAGCGCCCTCGGCCACGTCCTTGACGTACTCGAAGGGGGCGTTGGGGTTCATGCCGAAGCGCAGCCACATGTGAGGCGGCATGAGCAGGATGGCGTCGGCGCCGGCTTCCTTGGCCTCGGCCGCCATCTCGATGGACTCCTGGGTGTTCTCGCAGTTGACGCCGGAGACGATGGTCATCACGTCGCCGCACTCCTCGGCGCAGATCTCGGTGACTCTCTTGCGCTCGGCGCGGGTCAGGCCGGTGATCTCACCGGTGTGGCCGTTGCAGACCAGACCTTCGATTCCCTTGCCGTAGAAGCTCTTGATCCAGCGCAGATAGACGCGGAACTCTTCCTCGTTGATGCTGTAGTCGTCATTCAGGGGGACGGAAACCGCGGGAAAAATCGTCTTGAAGTTCTTAACCTTAGCCATCGTATAATCTCCTTTTCATTCATAAACATGTTTTTGCGGAAGTGCACCGCCGGATCGCATCGCGCGCCTGCAAGCCGACTTGTGCAAACGTTTGTTTGGCTGTCTGCATGATAGCATGTTAAAAAATTCGCGTCAACGAATTTGAGCCTCCCTGCAATTTCTTGCATACGGCCTGCAATAAATTGCACAAAATACAAAAATGCACAACTAAGACGCACTAAAATTGTGCATGTTTCCAATGCAAAGCTTGCGCAAAAAATATCAAAATCCTCTTGCAAAAGAGACAGGGATGGGATAAACTATATTATATACAAACGTTTGCGCAGAGAGGCGTACAAAATGGCGACTTTAAAGGACGTGGCAAAGCTGGCCAACGTGGACGTGAGCACGGTGTCCCGGGCCCTGAACAATACCTCCTATGTCCATCCGGAGACCAAGGAACGGATCTATGCCGCGGCCAAGGAACTGGGCTATCATCCCAATGTGATGGCGCAGGCTCTCCGGCAGGGGAAACGGCATACCATCGGCGTGGTGGTTCCGCGGCTGCATCTGGCGATCTTCTCGGAGATCCTGCAGGGCATTGAGCAGCAGGCGCGGGATCTGGGCTATGCTACGCTCATCTGCACCACGGGGGACGACCCCAAGGTGGAGAAGGAGTGCCTGAACCGTCTGCGCGGCGGCTTCGTGGACGGGATCATTATCGCCGCCACCGGGCGCAATGGGCGGCTGCTGCGGGATATCCAGGCCAGCGGCATCGCCGTGACGCAGCTGGTGCGCCGGCAGGAGCTGGAGCTGAGCAGCGTGGTGGCCGATTATGAAGCCTGCGGTCGCGACGCCGTGCGTTTTCTGGCCTCCAGGGGCTGCCGGGAGATCGGGCTAATCACCGGCTCGCTGCATCTGGCGCCGTATAAGGGGCGGTATGAGGGCTATCTTCAGGCTGTGCGTGAGCAGGGGCTTGAGGAGATCACCAGCACCTGTGACCGCGATGTCAACAGCTTCCGTTACGGCTATGACTGCGCCAATCAGCTGCTGGACGAAAACCCGGGGCTGGAAGCGATCCTGGCCTCGGTGGATGTGCAGGGGCTTGGTGCGATCCGGGCCGCGACGGAGCGCGGGCTGAAAATCCCTGAGCAGCTCAAGGTGATCAGTCTTACCGGGCATCGGGTCGGCCGCATGCTGGAGACGACCATGACGTCCATGGAGATGCCGGCCTTTGAGATGGGACGTACGGCGGCGAAGCTCATTGCCGACGAGGTGGAGGCTGATGCAAAGCATAAGCCTGCCCACCGGCATATCAGCTTTGCGCCTCAGTTGGTAGAACGGGAGAGTACCTGAACTGCAGGAACTATCATTTTGAATAGTATCTACCATATTTGTGCGTTCTTGCATTTTTGAAAGGCTTATGGTAAGAATAAACTGATCCAATGAATTTTTAATAAGAAAGGAATCTGACAATGAAAAAGAATTTTGGCGTCAAGCCGTATCTGTTCCCCATGCCCACCTATATGATCGGCACCTATAACGAGGACGGTTCCGTGGATGAGATGATGATGGCCTGGGGCGGCATCTGCGCCGAAGACATGGTCGCGCTCAATCTGGAGGAGGACCATAAGACGGTGGCGAATCTCAAGGCCCGCGGCGCCTTCACCCTGGCCATTCCCGGCGTGGACACCATCAAGCCCTCCGACTATCTGGGCACCGCTTCCGCCAACAAGTTCCCTGACAAGTTTTCCAAGACCGGCCTGCACGCGGTCAAGAGCGAGCGGGTGGATGCCCCTGTGGTGGAGGAGTACCCGGTCACGCTCGAGTGCGTGGTGGAAAAGTTTGAGGATGAACCCTATGGTCTGCGCGTGCTGGGCCGCATCGTCAATGTGATCGCCGACGAGAAGGTGCTCGACGAGCAGGGCCGCATCGACTGCGGCAAGCTCAACGCCTTTGTTTTCGACCAGATGCGCAACGGCTATTACGCCGTGGGCGACTATATTGGTCAGGCCTGGAACATCGGCAAGGAATACCTGAAAAAGTAAGAAGGAAAACCGGAGAAAAGCTCTCCGGTTTTTCATTTTAATATTTCGCTAACATTTTGCGAAAAACTCCTAAACATTCCTCCTGTATTCTCTGATCATCCCGAGAGGGAAACACAAATTCAAATATCACCGAATACGGAGGAATATACAATGAAAACCAATCATGAGCTTTACATCGTCACCGGCGCGGCTGGAAACCTGGGCAGCGCCATCGTCCGCAAGCTGGTCAGCGATAACAAGAGCGTCCGCGCATTCGTCCTGCGGGGCGAGGAAGCGGCGAAGCACCTGCCGGAGCAGGCGCAGGTTGTCGAGGGCGACGTGACCGATGTCGAAACGCTTGAGACTCTCTTTGCCGATATCCCTGAAGGCACCGCGGCCTATGTGATCCACTGCGCGGCCATGGTTTCCGTCAGCAATCTTGTGGCCGACAGGATCTGGAACGTGAACGTCAACGGCACCCGGAACATCGTCGATCAATGCCTGGCGCATAAGGCGCGTCTGGTGTTCATCAGTTCCACCGGCGCCATCCCCGAGGCTCCCATGGGCACCGCCATCAAAGAGGCCGCGTCTTATGATCCCGACAAGGTCATCGGTCTGTACGACAAGACCAAGGCGGCGGCCAGCCAGCTGGTGCTGGACGCAGTGAAGGCCGAGGGCCTGGACGCCTGCCTCATTCTCCCCAGCGGCATCTCCGGCCCCATGGACTACACCTTCGGCAATGTCGCCGGCGTGATCCGGGAGTTCTGCGAGGGCAAAATGCCCGCCGGGGTGGAGGGCACCTTCAATTGCGCGGACAATCGTGACATGGCCGAGGCCATCATCCGCGCCTGCACCCTGGGGCGTACCGGCGAGAGCTACATTCTCGGCGGAGACCGGATCGGCATGAAGGAGGTTTTTGACATACTCTCGGCGCACACCGGTCTGCCCACCATCAAGACCATCCTGCCCGCCGCTGTGGGCAAGCTGCTTGGCAAGCTCAGCGATGTCGCCGAGCACGTCACCCATAGGCCCCAGCGCATGACGAGCTTTGCAGTGTATAACCTCGTGCGCAATAACGAATTTGACTCCTCCAAGGCCGTCCGGGAGCTGGGCTACAGCCCCCGTCCCATGGCGCAGAGCATTGCCGAGGAGATCGATTGGATGATCGCCGAGGGCATCGTCACCCTGCCCGAGACTGCTGCGGCGGAAGAGCAGCCCACGCTGGCCGGGAAGCTTGTCGGCGCAAACGACCGGCTGGGCCGCGAGCTCACCGTCGGCTTCGGGAAAATGTCCGACGGCGTGGTCAAAGGCTATAAGGTGATCGAGACCGGCGTTGTCACCGGCTACACGGTCATTGAGGACAGCTTTGTTTCACGCTTCCTCACCCATCCGGGCGAGACGGTCGCCCAGGCCAAGCGGCGCCTGAAGGGGCGGGCCGCGTAGAGCTCACAAGCGAATAGCGCAGCAAAGGGGCTGTCTCAAACTGCCCGGATCTGTCATCGCCGCAAAATGACAGTCGGGAGAGTCTTTTGAGACAGCCCCTTTTTTGAAAAAATTTCCGTATAAATCCGAAATGTAAACATTTCCTTAACATTTACCTGTTATACTCACTCTGTTGATCTGGAGGGGCCATGCGCGCGATGGCGCGGTCTTGGCCTGCATGTGCCGATTTACGGGCACGGAGCGGTCCCAGATGTAAGGGAACCAACATTTTCTCCGGGGGGTGTATGCGTGTACCCGTTTACGCAGTTTTTGGCTGACAGTTTTTCCGGCGCGGTGGTGATGGTGTCGGCGGCCTTCGTCCTTTGTACCTTCCTTCTGTTTCGGGACTGCTGGCAGGGGGCGGAGCGCGTGGAAAAGCTCGCGCTCACGGCGATGCTCTCTCCAATCATGTACATTCTATTCTGCCGGCTGGTGGATTTTGGTGTCTTTCACCTGCTGCGCGTGCTGGGCTTCTCGACGGATGCCGCGCTGTTTTATATAATCCGTCTCGGCGCGGCGACCTTTGTCCACGTCGGGGTGCTGGTGCTGACGCTGAGAACATACCGCGAGGCGCTTCCGGTCCGCCGGGAGCTGAGCGGGACGGTCTACCTGTCCTTCATGCTGACGGCGGGGGTCGCCTTTGCTATTCCGGCCGGGGCCTACCGCTTCTTCACGGCGCTGGCGCTGCTGATCTTCCTGCTGTGGCTGCTCTGGAAGGAGCTGTGCTTCCTGGCCGCACACGATGTGGAGCTGACATACCGCCATTTTCGGCTTCCGATATGGCTGGCGGGCCTGGTGGTTGTGGGCTGCATGGGAGAGGACTTGATCCTGAACCAGACGCCTGTGGTCCCTGCTGCGCAGATGGAAAGCACTCAGGGCTGGGTCTGTGTGTTTGGCTTTTTGTTTGCGCTGATGATCCTGCTGCTGGTAAAGACCTCGGCCCAGAGTCTGCGCGAGACCTGGGAGACGGAGCGAAGCGCCGCGCAGATCATGCGCCTCAACGAGGATTTGATTGCCACACAGGACAAGCTGATCGAGGCGTTTTCGGAAATTCTCGAGGGCAAGTCCGGCCAGTCGGGTAACCACGTCAAGCGCGTGTCGGCCTATTCGGAGGCGCTTTCCCGCGCCATGGGCCTGGATGACGAGACGGTGCATCGGATCGCGGTGGCGGCTATGATGCATGACTGCGGCAAGCTCATGATCCCCAACGAGATCCTGGAGAAGCCGGGACGCCTGACGGACGAGGAGTTTCAGATCATGCGGCGGCATGTGGCCTATGGCGAGCAGATGCTCGCCGGCGTGCCGGGCAGCATCATGGCCGAGGCCCTGCGCATCGCCAACGAGCATCATGAGCGCTGGGACGGCAAGGGCTATCTCAAGCACTTGAAGGGCGATGAAATCGCACTGTCCAGTCAGATCGTGGCGGTGGCGGACGTGTTTGACGCCCTGACCAGCAAGCGCTGCTATAAGGACGCCTGGGACCCGAAGGAGGCTTACGACGAGATCGTGAGGAACAAGGGCACGCAGTTCAGCCCTGCGGCGGTGGAGGCGTTTGAAAAGAGCTACGACGAATGCCTGGAGATTATGCGCCGCTGGCGGGACAACTGACACAGAAAAGAGAAGAGAGAAGATTACTATGGCGGACACACGGTATTATGACCTTTTATGCGCGGGACTGGACGACGCGCTTACGGTAACCCGCGTTGTGCACGGCGTCTCCTGGACGGCGGCGGTCCTCTCCGATGGGAGAACGGGCGTTGCCATGCACACGGAGGGGGAGAGCTTCCCCCGCATGTTTGAAAGTCTGGAGGGCCTGCCGCTGACCGATGCGGGCAAGGCGCTGCTGTCCTGGAACCTGGAGGAGGCGAGCGAGGCGCACGCCGCGGTCAACGCCTTTTATAACCATCGCGGCTGCCCCGGCGTTCAGCCCGGCGCCGCGGCGCTGGACGGGATCGATCTGAAGGGGCGGACCGTGGGCTTCGTCGGCCATTTGCCGGGCCACAGCGGGATTACGGATGAGCTTCTTCAACCGGCAAAGCAGATTTATATTCTCGAAAAGGAGCCCAAGCCCGGCGACTATCCGGACAGCGCCTGTGAATATCTTCTGCCCCGGTGTGATCTGGTGGTCATCACCGGCAGTGCTGCCGTCAACAAGACCATGCCGCGCCTGCTGGAGCTGTGCCGGAACGCGCAGACGGTCCTGACCGGGCCGACAGTGACGAACTGCCCGGCCTTGCTGACGCTGGGGATCGATCGGCTCAACGGCCGCGTGATCACCGAGCCGGAGCCGATGCTCCGCGCCATCGTTGAAAAGCGCACCTCGGTCAACAAGTTCAGCGTTTCTTTCCAAGTGGATCAGTAAAGCAAAAGCCGCCGGTTTCCCGGCGGCTTTTCATATACGGACATGGCATTGGCCGGTCTTTTTATTTCAGCAGGGCCTCATAGCGCTGGCGGTTGGCGTCTCCGTGGACGCAAAAGACAACGCGCTCCATGGCGTCGGCATTGCCGTCCAGCCACTGTGTCACGGTCTGCACCGCGATCTCGGCCGCCCGGTCCGCCGGGAAACGGAACACACCCGTGGAGATGCAGCAGAAGGCAACCGTCTTCAGCGCGTTCTCCGCGCACAGATTCAGCACGTTTTTGTAGCAGGCGGCAAGCGCGCGCTCGTGCCCTGCCGTCAGCGGACCTGACACAATGGGGCCGACAATATGGATCACATGTCCCGCCGGGAGATTGTAGCCCTCGGTCAGCATGGGCACGGCGGTGGGCTGCTCATAGTCGGGGCCGTACGCCTTGCGCAGCTCGCGCATCTGCTCATCACAGGCCAGACGCAGCTGAATGCCGGCAAAGCTGTGGATGCAGTTTCCGACCCCTATCAGAATCACACATAGTCTTGAACATAGGCAAAACCATGATAATTCCTATGTATTCGGCTGTGCCGAACAGAGGCGTATAATCCTCTTTCAGACAGCCTTTCAAATAAATGTGGCATTGCGGAATGCC
>JAFTGE010000058.1 GCA_017458085.1 Oscillospiraceae bacterium | reverse complement strand
ATCGAGAGCCCCATTCTGGAGATCCCCGACATCAACAGCTATAACCTCTACTTCGGCTGGTATCTGGGAGAGCTGGAGCAGACGGACGAGTTTTTTGACGAGTACCACGCCAAATACCCCGACCGGGTCATCGGCTTTTCCGAGTACGGCGCGGACGCAAACCCCGCTTTTCATTCCGCCCGGCCCGAAAAGGGCGACTATACCGAGGACTATCAGGCGCTCTATCACGAGCACATGCTCCGGATGATCGAGGCGCGGCCTTATCTCTGGGCCACCCACGTCTGGAACCTCTTTGACTTCGCGGCCGACGGGCGCGACGAGGGCGGCAAGCACGGCGAGAACCAGAAGGGCCTGGTCACCTTTGACCGCTCTCTGCGCAAGGACGCCTTTTATCTCTACAAGGCCGCCTGGAATAAGACTGCGCCCTTTGTCCATCTCTGCGGCAAGCGCTATGTGAACCGGGCCGAGGACGAGACCGAGATCAAGGTCTATTCCAACCAGGGCGAAGTCAGCCTCTATGTGGACGGCACAAAGATCGGCACTCAGAGCGGCAAGACGGTGTTCCGCTTCCGCATTCCGCTGCTGGGCGAGCATCTGATCCGTGCCGAGGCGGAGGGCTGCAGCGACACCATGTGCGTCCGCCGCGTGAGCGAGCCGGACGAGAGCTATATCTACAACAAGGCCGCCGCTTCCGTCACCAACTGGTTTGACGCAAATGAGCTTGACCCCAGCTGCTTCTCCATCAACGACACTTTGGCGGAGATCCGCTCCAACCCCCAGGCCGGCGCGATCATCGAGGCCATGATGGCCAAGGGCGCCTCCGAGCGCGGCGACGTGGCCGACGCGGTGAAGGACAACCCCGCGCTGCAGCGGATGATGGGCCGCATGACCATGGTCAGCCTCCTGAAGCAGAGCGGCGCGGACGAAGAGAGCATCAAACAGCTCAACCGGGTGCTGCAGGGGATCAGGAAATAGGAGCGGCCTTATGAAAAAGAAAAAAGGAAAGAAAAAGATGTGGATCATTCTCGGCTGTGTTGCTGTTTTTCTGCTCCTTCAGTGGCTGTTTATCGGCTATCGTTTCAGCTTTGGCCCGTTTAAGAGCCTGGGTGATATCCGCATGGCCAAGCTTCCGGGGAACGCCGAGAGCTATGGGATGGATCAGCTTGAAACGATGGAGGTCAGTCCGCTTCAGGGAAAGAAGATCCTGTTTCTCGGCTCTTCAGTGACCTACGGCGCGGCTTCCCTGCGGGAGGGCATCCCCGAACACTTCGCTGTCCGCCTGGGCGCGGAGGTGACGAAGGAAGCCGTCAGCGGCACGACCCTGACGGATGACAGCAACAGCTCCTATGTCCACCGTCTGCTGGCAAAGGTCGACCCGGCAACACCGTACAGCCTTGTCGTCGTGCAGCTTTCCACCAACGACGCCGGCAAAAACAAGCCCTTGGGCGAGGTCTCTGACAGCCGGAACAAGGAAGACTTTGATACCAAGACCGTGACCGGGGCGATCGAGTACATCATCGCCTATTCCCATGATACCTGGGGCTGCCCCGTTGTGTTCTATACGGGGAGCCGTTACGACAGTGAGGCTTATGCTGCAATGGTGGAGCGCCTGATGGAGCTGCAGACAAAATGGGGCATCGGCGTGCTGGATCTGTGGAGCGATGAGGCCTTCAACCGCATTTCCGATGCGGATCGTGCGCTCTATATGTACGATCCTATCCATCCCACCAAGGCTGGCTACCGCGAATGGTGGTGCCCGGAAATGGAGAGGCAGTTGCTGAACTATCTCACTTGAAGAGCAGGGAAAAAGAAATGAAAAAAGCTGTACAGCAGATCATGCTGGGCACTGTGACCGGGAGCGAGGCACAGGCCCGCGAGACCTTACAACGAATCAAGGCCGCCGGTTACGACGGCCTTGAAGTAAATCGCTTCATGATCCACCCCAGTTCCCTGATGGTGCGGCTCATGACCCGCGCCGCCGGGATGCCCACGGGCAAGGGCGGGAATCTGGATTGGCACACGTTATTGAAAGAGAGCGGCCTTGCGGTCGTGAGCCTCCATACCGATCTGGGTTCGCTGGAGCGGGAGCCGGACGCGGTCGCCGAGGAAGCCAGGAGCTTCGGCACGTACAAGCTGGTCATCACCGGCATGTACCGCTTTGACTATTCGGACGAGGCTTCGGTGCGCGAGCTGGCGAAACGGCTCAACAAGGCCGGGGAGACCTTGAAAGCCTCCGGCCTGTCTCTGCTCTACCACAATCATAACGTGGAGCTGTTACAGGTGAAACCGAGGCTGCGCGCCTATGACGTGCTGCTGTCGGACACCGATCCGGAGCTTGTAAGCTTTGAGTTTGACAGCTATTGGTTCACCGACGGCGGCGCGGACGCCAAGGCGTGGATGCGAAAGCTCGGCAATCGCATGAAACTCTGGCACGTCACCGACCGGGGCAGCCGTCAAAACGGCCCCTCCATGACGCCGATTTTGAAGGCGGACAGCATGGAGCTCGGCACCGGGAACATGGATCTGGACGGTCTGCGTGAGATCGCACTCTCCAACGGCATCGAGGCCGTGGTGCTGGAGAGCCATAAGAACTGGATCGACAAGGACCCGGTCAAGAGCCTGGAACTGAGCGCCAAATGGCTGAACGAGAGGTTTTAACATGAGCTGGATTCAAAACGAACTCCCTGCCGTCTGGCGGGCCAAGTGGATCGACCCGGAGCTTTCTCACGACAAGGAACAGCGGCAGCCCGCCTCCGTCCTGCGCCGCTCCTTTACCGTGGAAAGCACGGAAAACGCGCGGCTTTTCATCACCTGCCACGGCCTCTATGAGGCACGGCTGAACGGGCAGCGTGTGGGCGAATTCGTCCTGGCCCCCGGCACCGGGGACTATTCTAAGCGCCTCACCATGCAGTGCTATGAGGTGTCTGAGCTGCTTCGAACCGGCGAAAACGAGCTGACCGTGACCCTGGGCGACGGCTGGTACCGCGGCTGCGTGGGCATCGACGGCCTGCGCAACTATTACGGTGACGATCTGGCGCTGCTCTGCCAGCTGGAGATCGACGGCAAAGCAGTCCTCTGCAGCGATGAGCGCTGGGAGGCCAGCCAGCAGGGGCCTGTGCGGGAAAACGACCTCCAGCAGGGCGAGAACTGCGACGCACGGTTGGAGGAGATCCGCGACTGGCACGGTGTGACGCTGCAGAATTTTGGATATGCCAATCTTGCACCCACCGAGAGCGTCCCCATCTTGGAGCAGGAGCGCTTTCCCGGCAAGATTATCACAACGCCCAACGGCGAGACGGTCATCGACTTCGGTCAGAACCTGGCGGGCTATACGGAGCTTCGCATCACGGCCAGAGCCGGGCAGACCATCACGCTCTGGCACGGGGAGACGCTGGACGAAAACGGAAACTTTACCCAGAAGAACTTCGACCCGGGCGACCGGAACCAGAATGGCGGCATCCCGCAGAAGATCACCTACGTCTGCAAGGAGGGCCTGAACGTCTACAAGCCCCGCTTCACCATCTTCGGCTTCCGCTATGTCAAGGTGGAGACAGATATTGACTTGACCGGCGCAGAGTTTACCGCCATCGCCATCTATTCCCAGATGCCGCAGAGCGGCTTTTTCGAGTGCGGCAACGCGGACGTGAACCGCCTTTTCCTCAACAGTTTGTGGAGTATGCGCTCCAACTTCTGCGACATCCCCACCGACTGCCCCACCCGGGAGCGGGCGGGCTGGACCGGCGATGCAGGCGCTTTCGCCCCCACGGCGGTCTATCTCGCGGATTGTTACCCTGTGTTGCGCAAGTGGTTGGGCGAGTGCCGCATGGCGCAGGGTGAGGACGGGCTGGTGCAGAACATCGCGCCTGTGAACAACAAGGGCGGCATGATCTCCAACATGCTGCAGGGATCCGCCGGCTGGGGCGACGCCTGCGTGCTGGTGCCCTGGGTGCTGTATGAGGCCTATGGGGACAAGACGATCCTGAAAGAAAATTACGACATGATGCGCCGTTGGCTCGCCTTTTGCGAAAAGCGGGCGCAGAAGACCCGGCCCCACAATCTTTTAAACCCATACAAGAAATATCTGGTGGACGAGGGCTTCCATTTCGGCGAGTGGTGCCAGCCCGACGTGGACAACACCGAGGCCATGAAAAAGACCATGATGCTTGGCGCGCCGGAGGTGGCCACAGCCTACTATTTCCGCTCCGCCTCGCTGATGGCGCAGATCGCGGAAATCCTCGGCAAGCCGGAGGACGCGAAACAGTACGCCGAGATCGCGGAGAACGCGAAAAAAGCCTATCGCCATACCTGCACGAAAAACGGGAAGATCAGCTCCGACCGCCAGTGCGAATATGTGCGTCCCATCGCTTTCAGGCTGTTGGACGGTGAGGAGGTAAAGGCCGCGGCGGATGATCTAGCCGCGCTGGTGGAGAAAAACGGCTATCACCTGAACACGGGCTTCCTCTCCACGCCGGATCTCTGCCGGGTGCTGGCGGACAACGGCCACGCGGATACGGCCTACAAGCTCCTGCTGCAGGAGGACTGCCCCGGCTGGCTCTATGCTGTGAAGAGGGGCGCCACTACGATCTGGGAGACCTGGGACGGCGTGCGGCCCGACGGGACGGTGCACGATTCGCTGAATCACTATTCCTACGGGGCCGTCATCGGCTGGCTCTTCTCCGGCGTCTGCGGCATTGAGCTGAAAGCCGGAGCTTTGACGATAAAGCCCCATCCGGGCAGAGAGCTTGGTTATGCCAAGGCCGAATGGCGCTCCCCGGTGGGGACGATCAGCAGCGCCTGGCACTATGAGGGCGACAAACTGAGCTTTGACATGAATGTGCCCGTCCCGGCGAGCATCGAGCTGCCGAACGGGGAGAAACATGAGGTGACGGAGGGAGAACATCACTATGAAATATTATTGTAATCCCATCAATATCAACTACCGCTACCAGTTCAACGCCGATCCCCGGAAGCACGGCGAAATGCAGATCTGCCGCGAGGCGGCGGACCCCTCGCTGATCCTCTTTCAGGGCCGTTACTACATCTTCGCCTCCATGACCCTGGGCGTCTGGGTGTCGGATGATCTGGTGAACTGGGAAAACCATCGCCTGCCGGAGGAGCTCCCGCTCTACGACTACGCGCCGGACGTGCGCGTGCTGGGCGACTGGGTGTACTTCTGCGCCTCCAGCCGGGAACAGAACTGCGACCGCTGGCGCACGAAGGACATCCTGAATGGCCCCTATGAGAAGATTGAGGGCAGCTTCCCCTTCTGGGACCCCAACCTCTTTGCGGACGACGACGGGCGGGTGTACTTCTACTGGGGCTGCTCCAACATGACGCCCATCTACGGCGTGGAGCTGGACCCGGAGACCATGCAGCCTATCGGGGAAAAACGCGAGCTGATCTTCGGCGACCCCTATGCCATCGGCTATGAGCGCATCGGTGAAAACAACAGCACCCTGCCCGCAAGCGAAGATGTGATCGAGGCCAAGTACCAGGCCTTCGTTAAGGCGCAGGGCGTCCCGGAGGAATATCTTCCCGCCGACGTGAGGCCTCTGATCCGCGGTATGTTCAGCGACAAGCCTTATATCGAGGGCGCGTGGATGGACAAGCATAACGGCAAATACTATTTCCAGTATGCCGCCCCCGGCACGCAGTACAACACCTATTCCGACGGCGTTTATGTGGGCGACAACCCCCTGGGGCCCTTTACCCTGGCGGCGAACAACCCCTATTCCTACAAGCCTGGCGGCTTCCTGCCCGGCGCGGGCCACGGCTCGACGATGCAGGATAAGGAGGGGAAGCTCTGGCACACGGCCACGATGCGCATCTCAGTCAATCACGACTTTGAGCGCCGCGTCGGTCTCTGGCCTGCGGGCTTTGACACCGACGGCGAGCTCTTCTGCAACCAGCGCTACGGCGACTGGCCGATGGCCGCCGAGGGCGAGCCCTGGCGAGACCCGGCCTGGATGCTCCTAAGCGTAAATAAGGTGGCGACGGCCTCGTCCTTCGTCCCCGGCCACGAGCCGGAAAAGGCCGCGGAGGAGAACGTGCAGACCTGGTGGCGTGCGGCGTCGAACAGCCGGGACGAGTGGCTGTGTGTAGATCTGGGAAGTGTCTTCGACGTTCATGCCGTACAGGTGAACTTTGCCGACGACAAAATAGACATCCCCTGCCCCGGCGAGATTCGCCCCGGCTCCCAGGCCAGATATATCGAAGAAAAGGACTATACAACCCAGTGGAAGCTGGAGGGCAGCACGGACGGCGAGAGCTGGTTCGTTATCGAGGATAAGTCCGACGCTGTGACCGATCTCAGCCACGATCTGATCGTCCGCGAGGAGGGCTTTGCCGCCCGGTATCTGCGTCTCGGCAATATGGCGGTACCCTATGGGCAAAATCCCTGCGTCTCCGGGCTGCGCGTTTTCGGCCTGGGCCATGGCGAGAAGTCCGCCGCTGCCCGCTTCCATGCCGAGCGGATCGAGGATTTGGACATGCTGGTGGACATCGCCGACCAGCCCGACGCGCTGGGCTGGAATATCCTCTTTGGCAGCAGCCCGGAGAAGCTGTACCACAGCTACATGGTCTTTGCTCCCGGCCCCCGGCGGATCGGCGCTTTGATCAAGGGCAGAGAGTATTATTTGCGCGTAGATGCTTTCAATGAAAACGGCATTACCCAAGGCGTCTGCATCAAGCTGGATTAAGGAGGAAATGACATGAGCTTTCCCAAGGGATTTTTCATCGGCGCCTCGACCGCGGCGCATCAGGTGGAGGGCAACAACCGAAACAGCGATTACTGGGCGCAGGAGCTTATGCCCCATACCAGCTTCACCGAACCCAGCGGTCAGGCCTGCGACCACTATAACCGCTATGAGGAAGACATCAAACTGCTGGCCGATGCGGGGCTGAACGCCTATCGCTTCTCCATCGAGTGGGCGCGCATTGAGCCGGAGGAAGGGCGGTTCGACGAGCGGGAGATCGAGCACTACCGCAAGGTTATCGCCTGCTGCAGGGCGCACGGCGTGGAGCCCATCGTGACCCTGATGCACTTTACCAGTCCCGTCTGGCTCATCCGCAAGGGCGGCTGGGAGGCCGAGAGTACCATAGAGTACTTCCGCCGCTACGCGGCCTATGTGACGGAAAAGCTGGGCAGCGAGCTCAACTTCATCTGCACCATCAACGAGGCCAACATGGGCCTGCAGCTCGCAGCCATCTCCAAGCGCTTCCAGCTGATGGCGCAGCAGGCGGCGGAAAGAGCCAAGAGCGCCGAGGGCACCGTGCAGGTCGGCATGAACTTCGAGAAGATGATGGAGAACATGAAGTTTGCCGCCGCGGAGAACGCCCAGGTCTTTGGCACACCCCAGCCCCAGATCTTCGTCTCCTCCCGCACACCGGAGGGGGACACGCTGGTCTTCCGGGCTCACCAGACGGCGAAGGAAGCCATCAAGTCGATCTATCCCAATATTCAGGTACGCATCACGCTTTCGATGCACGATCTGCAGGCGCTGCCCGGCGGGGAAAAGTTTGCCGAGGACGCCTGGAATGAGGAATTCCGGCACTATCTGCCTTATATTCACGACGATGATTTCCTCGGCGTGCAGAACTACACCCGCACCCAGTACGGCCCTCAAGGGCAGTTGCCCTGCCCGGAGGGCGCGGAGCTGACGCAGATGGACTACGAGTTCTATCCCGAGGCGCTGGAGCACGTGATCCGCAAGGTACATGAGGATTTCAAGGGGAGCCTGATCGTGACCGAAAACGGCATCGCCGTCTCCGACGACAGCCGCCGGGTGGAGTTCATCCGCCGCGCACTGCAGGGCGTGGGAAACTGCCTGAACGACGGTATCCCGGTCAAGGGCTACTGTCACTGGAGCCTGATGGACAATTTCGAGTGGCAGAAGGGCTATTCCATGACCTTCGGCCTGATTGCCGTTGACCGTGAGACTCAGAAACGGATGCCGAAGGAAAGCCTTGCCTTCCTTGGCAGCTTCGCGCGCTGAGAGAGAACGCTTTATTCCGATGGGAAGCGAAACCCTGTTCCGAGATAAACCGGTCTGGCGGGCCATTATCGCGCTCGCCGTACCCTCTGTGCTGACTATTCTGATCATGGTCGTCTACAACATCGCGGACATGTTCTTTATCAGCATGCTGGGCGATGACGACCAGGTAGCCGCCGTGGCGGTAGTCGGGCCGATCTTCAGCCTGGCTACCGCAGTGGCTACGATGATCGGCGCGGGTGGCTGTGCCGTGATCGCAAGGACGCTCGGCGCCGGGGACCGGGAACAGGCACGGACTCTGTCCAGCCTCTGTGTCTGGGCGGCGATCGGTTTTGGGGCGGTATTCACCCTGCTTCTGCTGACGGCGACAGATCCGATCCTTCGGCTTCTCGGCGCAACGGAAAACCTGATCCCGCAGGCGGGGACCTATATGCGCATCCTGGCGCTGGGCACACCGCTGATGCTGTTCAGCCTGGCCATGGCCTCCACGATCCGCGCAGAGGGGAGCATAATGCCCGGCATGATCAGCAACATGGCCGGCACCGTCACCAACCTGGTGCTGGACCCGCTGTTTATCCTCGCGTTCAGAATGGGCGTGGCGGGCGCCGCACTGGCAACTGTCTTGGGGAATCTGGTATCCTCCGTGATGCTGGTCAGGGCGGTACGAAAACACGCATCTGCCATGGCGTTCTCTCCGCGGTACTCGCTCCGGCAGCCGGCTTTGCTCCTGCACATCCTAGCGGTCGGACTTCCCAACGGCGTGAGCAGCATCCTCTCCGGACTGGCTTCTACCTTCTCCAACCGTTTGCTGAACGCCTACGGTTCAGGAGCGATCGCGGCCATGGCCGCTGCCGGGCGTTCTGTCATGGTAATCACTATGGTACAGATGGGCATCTGTATGGGCGTCTCGCCCCTGCTCGCCTACAACTGCGGTGCCGGGAATCGTTCACGCCTGCGGGAAGCTTTACAGAAAACGGCAGCGCTTGCCTTGGGCTTTGGCCTTGTGTCGGGCATAGCCTGCTTTTTTGGGCGGGAGGTGCTGATAGGCCTGTTTCTGAAAGATACAGCCAATCTTACTCTCGGCAGCCGACTGATGACCTGGCTGATTCTTGCCAGTCCTTTCCTCGGATTCTATTATTTGAGCAGCAATTTCCTGCAGGCGGCAGGAAAAGCCTTTCAGGCGACGCTGGTATCCGTTCTGCGGCAGGGCGTGCTGCTGATCCCCGCGCTCTATTTGATGCACGCTCTTTTCGGCCTGACAGGGATCGCCGCCGCACACACGGCAGCGGATTTCGGAGCGATCCTGGCTGCTTCTGTTTTGGGCCTGCGAGGATACAGGCAAATCGCGGCTGCTGATCATTCGAGAGAACACAGACATTGAATGTGATAGTTTCTGGTGGAAATAAAAGCAAGCTTGAGTGGAATCCTATTATCGCGCTGACGTCGGTATCTACGAAGACAAACCAAAGACAAAAAACAGTCTCCGCTTTATCGGACTCCCCGAAGAAAGCATGGCTGAACTGAAACACTATAAAGACTGGCAGGACCGGGAAAAGGAGCGGCTCGATGATCTTTGGCAGGATAACGACTATGTCTTTCCCGGTACGCTTGGTTCTCCCATGCATCCCGATTCGATAACAAGGTGGTGCGCACGCTTCTCCGAACGGCATAATCTTCCTCATATCAACCCCCACGCCTTTCGTCACACGATGGCGTCTTTGCTGTATTTCAATCATGCCGATCCCATCAGCATCAGCAACCGCCTGGGACACTCGCATGTCAGCACGACCCAGGATATTTACGCGCATTTGATCGAAGAGGCAGATAAAAAGAATGCAGACATTCTGGGTGACGTGCTCTTTCCCAAAACGTCCGGTTGATGCCCTGTTGAATTATTGTTGAACTCTCCCGGCCTGGCAAAAACGAATTGCCTCAAAAAATACAAAAATCCCGTTGATTTTACAAAAAATCAACGGGATTTTTGGCACGCGATAAGGGATTCGCCTGCATGTTTCGCAGGGAAGCGAGTGCGCGTGATCCCGGGCTGCTGCCGTGCGAAACATAAAAGAATCGACCAGTTTTTGAACTGGTCGATGAACGCCCCACTGGGGCGTTCGATTCCTATTCGAATCCCTATCGCGTGCCAAAAAAGCCACCCCAAATGGGGT
>JAFTGE010000057.1 GCA_017458085.1 Oscillospiraceae bacterium | reverse complement strand
CAAGGAGAACATTCCCCGCCAGCTCTTCGAGGTGCCGGTGCAGGCGGCCATCGGCGGCAAGATCATCGCGCGCGAGACCGTCAAGGCCATGCGCAAGGATGTGCTGGCCAAGTGTTACGGCGGCGATATCACGCGTAAGAAGAAGCTGCTGGAAAAGCAGAAGGAGGGTAAAAAGAAAATGCGTCAGCTGGGGACGGTGTCCATCCCCACCGAGGCATTTCTGGCTGTCCTCAAGCTGGACGAATAAACGGACGCGCCGCATTCGCGGCGCGTCAATGTGTAGACAAAGCACCCATTTGTCATTGCGAACCAGTGACCGACGTCACTGGTGTGGCAATCCGTATTCTAAAAGCCTTGCGGCGCCGGGGAAAACGGATTCCCACGCCAGTGTTGCGACACTGGCTCGGAATGACGCTCGAGTTTATGCGTTGCCTGTAAACGGACGCGCCGCATTCGCGGCGCGTCCGTTTATTATGCCTTGGGCAGCTCGCCCTTGCGCGGCAGCTTGTGCTTTTTGCCGTCGGGGGTCTGAATGTAGGTATTCTCCAGCAGCTCAATGGTGCCGCGGCGAAACTCCTGAATGTATTCCTGCCGCAGCCGCGTGCGCTCTTCCAGCTCCTCCGGCGTCAGTTCGCGCGCCTTGGCAATATGTGCCAGCTCGTTAATGCGTCTGATCTTTTCGTCTGTCATGGCTCAGTCCTCAATGGTCCCCAGCTCGTCCAGCGTCAGCTCGAAGGCGGGGATAAAGTACAGCAGGAAGTAGTCGACCTCCGGCAGGTGGTAGTCCTCCAGCGTCTGGCGGGTCTGCCGCTCGGCGGAGAGAAAGTCGTCGTTGCCGGCGCGCCGCTCCTCGATGCACTTGATGTAGGCCGAGAGCTTGTCGGCCGCCTTCACCAGATCGTGGCAGCGCTCCTGCACCTCGCCGGTGAGATAGGGGGCAAAGGCGCCGCGCAGCTCCTCCGGCAGGGTGGCCAGCAGCTTCTCGCAGGCCAGCGCCTCCACCCGGCGGTAGGCGCCGATGATCTCCGGGCTGTGGTACTTGATGGGCGTGGGCAGATCCCCGGTCAAAATCTCCGAACAGTCGTGGTAGAGCGCGACCGCGGCGTACTCCTCGGGGTTGCAGGGGACGCCCAGCACGTCGCGCCGGATGACGCCCAGCGCGTGGGCGATGACCGCCACCTGATGGCTGTGCTCCTGAATATTCTCCGGCAGGGCGTTGCGCATCAGGCTCCACCGCCCGATATAGCGCATGCGGGAGAGGTAGGCGAAAAAGTTATAGCTCATGGCGAAATCTCCGTTGTTTTTCTGGTTGAGCCATTCTATCATGGACGGCGTTGAATTTCAACCATGGCGCTGCCGCGGGTTTTCTGCGCTTTTTTCGCAACAAAATATTGCAAAACGCTGCGGGGGGTGTTAGAATTCCAATTTGTGTTGAAAATAGTTTGTAAGGGAAGCATTTTCCCGCGGCAAGGGAGTATTTGAAATTATGGATAAGCTGAGAAACATCGCCATCATCGCCCACGTTGACCACGGCAAGACCACGCTGGTCGACGAGATGCTCAAGCAGTCCGGCGTCTACCGGGACAATCAGGAGATCGTGGACCGCGTCATGGACTCCAACGACCTCGAACGTGAGCGCGGCATCACCATCATGGCCAAAAACACCGCCGTCTGGTACGGCGACACCAAGATCAACATCGTCGACACGCCGGGCCACGCCGATTTCGGCGGCGAGGTGGAGCGCATTTTGAAGATGGTCAACGGCGTTATCCTGCTGGTGGACGCAGCCGAGGGCCCCATGCCCCAGACCCGCTTCGTGCTCAGCCGCGCTTTGGAGCTGGGCCACCGGGTCATCGTCGTGCTCAACAAGATCGACCGCCCCGACCAGCGCATTCACGAGGTGGTGGATGAGATCCTGGAGCTGCTGATGGACCTGGACGCCACCGACGAGCAGCTGGATTCCCCCATGCTTTTCTGCTCCGGCCGCAACGGTACGGCCAGCTATTCCCCCGACGTGGTGGGCACCGACTTAAAGCCCCTCTTTGAGACGATCCTTGAGTACATTCCGGCCCCCGAGATGGATACCGCGTCTCCCTTCCAGATGCTGGTCAGCTCCATCGACTATAACGAGTATGTCGGCCGCATCGCCATCGGCCGCATCGAGCGCGGCGTCATCCGGCAGAATCAGGAGATCGAGGTCTGCAACTACCACAGCCCCGACGCCCCAACCCTCAAGGCCAAGGCGGTCAGCCTCTACCAGTTTGACGGCCTGAACCGCGTGCCCGTCACCGAGGCCGGCGCCGGCAACATCATCGCCATGAGCGGCATCGGTGAGGTCACCATCGGCGACACCATCTGTGCCCGCGGACACGCCGAGCCGCTGGACTTTGTCAAGATCAGCGCCCCCACGCTGGAGATGACCTTCTCCGTCAACGACAGCCCCTTTGCCGGGCGCGAGGGGAAGTTTGTCACCTCCCGCCAGATCAAAGACCGCCTCTGGCGCGAGACTCTGAAGGACGTCTCCCTGCGCGTCAGTGAGATCCCCGACGCCACCGACAGCTTCAACGTCGCCGGCCGCGGCGAGATGAGCCTGTCGATCCTCATCGAGACCATGCGCCGCGAGGGTTATGAGTTCCAGGTTTCGCCCCCGCGCGTGCTGTATCAGGAGATCGACGGCGTCAAGTGCGAGCCGGTCGAGCGCGTGGTGGTGGACGTGCCGCAGGAGTCCATGGGCTCCGTCATGGAAAAGCTCGGCGCCCGCAAGGGCACCTTCCTGGAGATGACCCCCGTGGGCAGCCGCATGAAGCTGGAGTTTTTGGTTCCGTCCCGGGGACTGTTCGGTTACCGCAACGAGTTTCTGACCGACACCAAGGGCGAGGGCATCATGGCCTCCGTCTTTGAAAAGTACGAGCCCTACAAGGGCGAGATCGCCCGGCGCAACACCGGCTCCCTCATCGCCTGGGAGACGGGCGAGGCCGTGGCCTACGGCATCTGGAACGCGCAGGAGCGCGGCGCCATGTTCATCACCCCCGGCACCAAGGTCTATGCCGGCATGGTGGTGGGCGTCTGCCCCAAGAGCGACGACGTGCCCGTCAATGTCTGCCGCACCAAGCACCTGACCAATACCCGCGCCTCCGGCTCGGACGAGGCCCTGCGCCTGATTCCGCCGCGGCAGCTGAGCCTGGAGCAGTGCCTGGAGTTTCTGGCCGACGACGAGCTGCTGGAGGTCACGCCCAAGAACCTGCGCCTGCGCAAGAGCATCCTGGACCACAGCCAGCGCATGAAAACCGTCATGCGCAACCGCTGAGAGAGTTTGGAGAGTGGAGAGTGAAGTTATTGTGTCCGTCCCTAAAGGGACTAGGCACGTCTAAAGAAGGGCTTCGCCTCTTTTATGTGCCGTCGAAGGCGCTCCACATCTCAACTCTCCACACTCCACACTCCACACTTTTTTTGTTGACAAGCGGCCCAAACTCTGCTATTATTCCAAAGAACGCGCCCGCACGCTATGCTATGGGGTCATGCCGCTGATGCGGTGTCCTTTCCGCCCATGGCCTGGGTGCCGGGTATAGCTAAATCAAGAAAGGGGTATAACCACTATGATCACCAAAGAAGTCAAGACCCAGGTCATCGCTGAAAACGCCACCCATGAGGGCGACACCGGCTCTCCCGAGGTTCAGATCGCCATTCTGACCCAGCGCATCCGTGAGCTGACCGCTCACCTCAAGCAGCACCCCAACGACGACCACAGCCGTCTGGGTATGTACAAGATGGTCGGTAAGCGCCGCCGTCTGCTCGACTACCTCGCCAAGAAGGATATCGAGCGTTACCGCGCGATCATCGCGAAGCTGGGCATCCGCAAGTAAGTTCAGCTTTTCTGAAGGGTATGACGTTATTTCGGTTCGGGGACAAGTGAATACTGTCCCCGAACTTTTTTGTAAACAAGCACAGACCTGCTTTTTAGTATTTGAAAAAGCGCCCGCAGGGTGAGCGCAGCGAGCCGTTTTCCCCGCAGCGGAGGTTTTTTCAAGTACTGAGGGCCGGAACGTGCACAGATCATAAAGGAGAATAGTCATGATTATCACCAACAAGCAGTTCCCCAACTACCGCAAGTACGAGATCATGTACGAAGGCCGCCCCCTGTCCATGGAGGTCGGCAAGCTGGCCGAGCTCTGCAACGCCGCTGTCCTCGTCAAGTACGGTGAGACCACCGTCCTCGTCACCTGCACCGCCTCCGCCCGTCCCAAGGACGGCATCGATTACTTCCCCCTCGCCGTGGACTTCAACGAGAAGCTCTACGCCGTCGGCCGCATCCCCGGCAGCTTCATGCGCCGTGAGGGCAAGCCCAGCCTGCCCGCTGTGCTGGCCTCCCGCCTGATCGACCGCCCCATGCGTCCTCTGTTCCCCTCCGACCTGCGCAATGACGTGGTCATCGCCTGCGAGGTGCTGAGCGTTGACCGCGACTGCAGCCCTGAGATCACCGCCATGATCGGCGCCTCCGCCGCCGTCTCCATCTCCGACGTGCCCTTCAACGGCCCCATCGCCGGCATCGTCCTCGGCTGGGACGGGGAGAAGTACCTCTTCAACCCCACCAAGGCCGAGCGTGAGCACAACCGCATGACCACCACCATCGCCGCCACTCACAAGAAGATCGTCATGATCGAGTCCGAGGCCGACCAGGTTCCCGACGACGTCATGTATGAGGGCATTGTCCAGGCGCATGAGCACCTGCAGCCCGTCCTCGACCTGATCGACCGGATGGTCGCCGAGGTTGGCAAGCCCAAGTTCGAGTATGAGCACGCCTCCTTTGACGAGGAGCTGTTCAACAAGCTGGTTGAAAACGAGTTTGAGTCCATGGAGTACTGCATGGACACCGACGACAAGAACGTCCGCGAGAGCCGCGTCAACGACTGGATCACCATGGTTGAGGCCAAGTACGGTGAGGAGCACCCCGACATGATGCAGTTCATGGACGAGATCCTCTACAAGCTGCAGAAGAAGGTCGTCAAGAAGTGGCTGCTGGCCGGCAAGCGCGTTGACGGCCGCCAGATGAACGAGATCCGCCCCCTCGCCGCGGAAGTCGGCGTGCTGCCCGTGGTGCACGGCTCCGGCCTGTTCACCCGCGGTCAGACCCAGGTTCTCTCCATCGCCACCCTCGCCACCCTGGGCGACGCCCAGAAGCTGGACACCATCTGGGAAGAGGATTCCAAGCGCTTCATGCACCACTACAACATGCCCTCCTACTCCACCGGCGAGGCCCGTGCCAGCCGCTCCACCGGCCGCCGCGAGTACGGCCACGGCGCCCTGGTCGAGAAGGCACTCGACTGCGTCATCCCCGACGTGGAGGATTTCCCCTACGCCATCCGCGTGGTCTCTGAAGTTCTGTCCTCCAACGGCTCCACCTCTCAGGGCTCCATCTGCGGCACCACACTGGCCCTTATGGACGCCGGCGTGCCCCTCAAGGCGCCCGTGGCCGGCATCTCCTGCGGTCTGATCCAGGACGGCGACGACTTCACCACCTTTATCGACATCCAGGGCGTGGAAGACTTCCACGGCGAGATGGACTTCAAGGTGGCCGGCACCAAGAACGGCATCACCGCCATCCAGATGGACCTGAAGAACGACGGCCTCAAGCACGAGATCGTCAAGGAAGCCTTCGCCATCACCAAGGAGGCCCGCTTCCAGATCCTGGACTGCATCCTGCTCAAGGCCATTGCCGAGCCGCGCAAGGAGCTGGCCAAGTCCGCCCCCAAGATGATCCAGATGAAGATCAACCCCGACAAGATCCGCGAGGTCATCGGCTCCGGCGGCAAGGTCATCCAGAAGATCACCGCCGACACCGGCTGCAAGATCGACATCAACGACGACGGCACCATCTTCATCGCCTCCTCCGATATCGAGGCCTGCCGTGCCGCGCGCAAGACCATCGAGGACATCTGCTTTGAGCCCGAGGTCGGCGCCCTCTACTACGGCAAGGTCAGCAATATCCGCTCCGACTTCGGCGCCTGGGTCGAGCTGGCTCCCGGCAAGGACGGCCTGGTCAAGATCAAGGACCTGGAGTTCAAGCGCACCGAGAAGGTCGAGGACGTGCTCAAGGTCGGCGACATGACCTGGGTCAAGGTCGTCAACATCGGCCCCCGCGGCATCGACCTGAGCCGCAAGGACGCCCTGCGCGAGCGCGGCGAAGCGTAAAGCTTTACCCGTAGGGGCGGCGTACCCGCAGGGCATACACCCTCGACGCCCCGCGTGCGGTGATAACTTAAACTTTGAGAAGACTTGGGCGATTGCGTAGCAAATATGCAGTCGCCCAACAGCTATAAAACCGTGCTGTGCTTCTGCCGGGCCGCCGAGGGCGGCGGCCCCTACAGGATCATTCCAAGGAGGAAATCACCATGCTTTCATTTCTGTCCGACTATACCGAGGGTGCGCATCCGAAGCTCCTGGAGCATCTGGCCGCGCGCAATCTGGTCAGCCTGCCTGGCTACGGCCTGGACGAGGACACCGACGAGGCCAAGCGTAAAATCTGCGCGGCCTGTGGCCGGGACGATCTGCAGATCCAGTTTCTCACCGGCGGCACTCAGACCAACCTCATCGCCATCGCCGCCCTGCTCAAAAGCTATGAGGGCGTCGTCTCCGCCGATACCGGCCACGTCAACTCTCACGAGGCCGGCGCCATCGAGTACTCCGGCCACAAGGTGCTCTCCCTGCCCCATACCGAGGGCAAGCTCCTGGCTGAAACGCTGAAAACCTACATGGACGCCTTTTTGGGCGACGAGAATAACGAGCATATGGTCCGCCCCGGCATGGTCTACATCTCCCAGCCCACGGAGTTCGGTACGCTCTATTCGCTCGCTGAGCTCACCGCCCTGTCCGAGACCTGCCATGCCTACGGCCTGCCCCTGTATATTGACGGCGCGCGCCTGGGCTACGGCCTGATGAGCCCGGCCTGCGATATGAGCCTCCGGGACATCGTGGAGCTGTCGGATCTGTTTTACATCGGCGGCACCAAGGTCGGCGCCCTCTGCGGGGAGGCGCTGATCTTCACCAAGCGCAACATGCCCGCCCACTTTCTCGCCGTCGTCAAGCAGCAGGGCGCCCTGCTTGCCAAGATGCGCGTGGTGAGCCAGCAGTTTGACGCGCTCTTTACCGACGGTCTCTATTGGAACATCGGCCGCGAGGCCGTGGCCCTGGCCATGGAGCTCAAGGCGGCCTTTGTGGAAAAGGGCTATGCGCTCTATATGGACTCGCCCACGAACCAGCAGTTCTTTGTGCTCACGCGCGAACAGATCGACCGCCTGCGCGAGCAGGTGGCCTTCGGCATCTGGGAGTGGCTGGATCCCGACCGCGCCGCCGTGCGCTTTGTCACCAGCTGGGCCACCACCCGCGAGGCCGTGGACGCGCTCAAGGCACTGCTGTAAGGAGGAACAGACGATGGAACAGAACAATCTTCCGGCCTCCTCGCGGGGCATGCTGATCCCCGGCAAGCGGGGCAAAATTCTCGCCAACTGCTACCTGCCCGGCGGCCCCTATCCCCGGCCCGTGGTGATGATCTGCCACGGCATCCCCGGCATTGAGCGGCTGATGGACTTCGCCGTCTCCCTGCGCGAGGCGGGCTTTTGCACCGTGTGCTTTCACTACTCCGGCTGCTTCGGCAGCGACGGCGACTACGCCGTCAGCCACTGCTTCGAGGACACCCAGACGGTGCTGGACACGATCCTGAAAAACGAGCAGGGCGACTTTGACACCGACAACATTTTCCTGCTGGGCCACAGCATGGGCGGCCTCATGACCGCCCGCACCGCGGCACTGAACGACACGGTCAAGGCCGCCTGCATCATGGCGCCCATCGACTTCTCCATCGCCGCGCGTGACGCTCTTGCCGGGCAGCCGGGCCGCTATAAGGCCATCATCGACATCTCCTCCCAGTGGGTGCACGGTCTGGATTGGGACAGCTTCACCGCCGACGCGCGGGAGAATCTGGACAAGATGGATCTGCTCTCCTACGCCGCGGCGCTGGCGGACAAGCCGGTGCTGACCATGACCGCGGCGGCGGATCAGCTTCTGCCCCCGGCGGAGCACCTTAACCGGCTCAACGCCGCCATTGAGGCGTGCGGAAAAGGGAAGCTGACCAAGGTCAGCTTTGACTGCGACCACGCCTTCAACAGCGCCCGCGCGGCTGCCCGCGCCGCCGCCGCGGACTTCTTCCTCTCACAAATCGGATAAGAAGGAAAGCGCCTGACAAAAGACGTCAGGTGCTTTCCTTTTTTTGCTGCCGCAGTTTTCTGCGGCGGCGGTTGATGTAGCGCTCCAGCTCGCCGGAGTTGATAAACTCCGCCAGCACGTACTGGTCAAAGACCGGCACCGTGCAGGAGTAAAAGCCCAGCTTCTCCCGGTATTTTGGCAGCAGCGCCTCCGGCAGCACCATATAGGCGGTGCGCATGGAGGGGGCGAAGGTGCGGGAGAAGGTGTTGAGGTAGATGACGCGCTCCGGGGCCAGGGAACAGATGGTGTCGATGTGCTTCGTCACCGAGGAAAACTCCGCGTCGTAGTCATCCTCCACGATGAAGCTGTCGTGCGCGCGGGCCCAGGCCGCGTATTCGTGCCGCTTGGTGGCCGAGGCGGTGATGCGGCTGGGGTAGCTGTTGAAGGGCGTGACATGCAGCACGCCAGCCCCGCAATCCTTCAGCGCAGCGCTGACAATACCGTCCTCTCCCATGGGAAGGGCGGCGCAGATACCGCCGTTTGCCTCATAAACCTGACGGATGCGGACATAGCAGGGGTCCTCCAGAGCAAAGACCGTGTCCCGTCCAAACAGCTGCACGATCAGCGAGTAGAGATACTCCGCGCCCGAGCCGACTACGATCTGCTCGGGCGAGACGGTGAGGCCCCGGCTGCGCTGCACATAGGCGGCGAGACAGGCGCGCAGCTCCGTACAGCCGCTGCCCGGGGACTTGACCAGAATGCGCCTGTCATAATCCGAGAGCACGCGGCGCATGATCCTCGCCAGCACCGAGAAGGGGAAATCCTCCGGCGCGGCGGCGCTGCTCTGCACGGCCTGCACAGCGGGCAGGGGCGTCTCCTGCCGGAGCTGTCCGCCAAAGGCGGCGTAATAGCCGCTGCGCTCGCGGCTTTCGATATAGCCCTCGTCGGCCAGCAGCGCGTAGGCGTGTTCCACCGTGGCCAGGCTCACCCCCAGCTCCTCCGCCAGCAGCCGCTTGGAGGGCAGCTTTTCCCCCCGCGGCGGATTGCCGACGACAATATCCCGCCGCAGCTGGGTGTACAGCTGCATGTAGGCGCTGGCCGGGGCCGCTTTATCAATGACATAGTTCATGGGCTTTCCTCATTTGGTCTGATAAAAAAGAATTAATCTGGCAATATACATAGGTCCAGAACCAGTGTATACTCACCTCAACAAGAAGTCAAGGGGGCATTACCCATGGAAAGCAAAAATCAAATTCCCGTCAAGAAGCTGACCGCCACCGCGCTGCTGATGGCGTTGAATATCATCATGTCCACCAGCGTGCTGTCCGTCCCCGTACCCGGCGGGCACATGTACCTCAACGATGTCATTATTGTTACCGCCGCCATTTTGCTGGAGCCGTTCTACGCCTTCCTGGTGGGTGGGGTCGGCGCCTTCATCGGTGACCTGCTCTTCTACCCCACGCCCATGTTCGTCTCTCTTGCGGTGCACGGCCTGCAAGCGGTGATCATCTCGCTGTTTGTGCACCGCTGGCTGAAGAACCGGCCCGTTCCCGCCTCCGTCATCGGCGCCGTGGTGGGCTGGATCATCACCTTTACCGGCTACAGCCTGGGCCGCGCCTTTGTCTACAGCACCCCGGCCTACGCCATCGCCAAGCTGCCGTTCCAGATCTTGCAGACCGCTGTCGGCTCCGCCCTGGCGCTGGTCCTCTGCTGGGGCAGGCCGGGAATTGTGAAGCTGTATCAGCGTCAGTTTGGCACAGAAAAGCAGATCAAAAAGGCCTGATCAAGCGCGTTTATACGTTAAAGAGCCCCCTCTTTTCGCACAACGAAAAGAGGGGGCTTAGCATATAACAGGCTTTTTCGGTCAATCCCCTTCGATCATGCGGTAGCCCACGCCGACCTCGGTAAAAATATAGTGCGGTTCGGCGGGATTCTTCTCGATCTTACGGCGGATGTTGGCCATGTTGACGCGCAGGATCTGGTTGCCGCCCTTGCTCTGCGGTCCCCAAAGCTCCCGCATGATGGTGTCGTAGGTGAGCACCTTGCCCGCGTGCTTGCCCAGCAGCGCCACGATGCGGTATTCGTTTTGGGTCAGATGGCAGTTTTCCCCGCCGATGAGCACCTGGTGCTTGTTGTAGTCGATGGTCAGCTCCCCGGCGGTGAAGCGCCCGCTGTTGGCCAGGGCGGTGTTGTCCAGCCCGGCGCGGGTGTGGCGGATGGCCACGCGGATGCGCGCCAGAAGCTCCGCGCTGGAGAAGGGCTTGGTGACATAGTCGTCCGCGCCGAGATCCAGGGCGGCCACCTTGTCGCGCTCATAGCTGCGGGCCGACAGCACGATGATCGGCAGGCTGCTCCATTCCCGCACCGCCCGGATGATTTCGGTCCCCTCCATGTCCGGCAGCCCCAGATCCAGCACCACCAGATCGGGGCAGTGGGAGGAGATCATGGATAGCGCCTCCGCGCCGCCCGAGGCGGTGATCACGTCGTAGCCGCTCGCGCCGAGGATGGCCTTGATCAGTCCTGCAATATTCTTCTCGTCCTCGACCACGAGGATTTTATCCTTGATCGTCATTCTGCATGCCTCCCAGGGGAAGTGTGAAGGTAAACACGGCGCCGCCTGAGGCCGCGTTTTCGGCCCGGATGGAACCGCCGTGAGCCTGGACAATGGTCTTGCAAACGCTCAGGCCGATGCCCATGAAGCGGGAACCGTCGCCGTGGCCGGCGGACAGGGGCAGGCTCCCGTCAAACAGATGGGGCAGCAGCGCGCTGTCCACGCCGCAGCCGTCGTCTGCCACGCTGATGCTGACGGCGTCGCCTTGCGCTGCGGCAATGATATCGATGTGCGTGACGTTCTTGCCATGGGTGACGGCGTTGTCCATCAGATTCAGGAGCACCTGCTCAATGAGCATGGCGTCCATCGGCAGGATCAGTACCTCATCCGGCACCGCCACCGAGACGGACACCGCGGCGCCACGGCCATGGAAGCGCTGTACTGCCTCGCCCAGCACCTCCTCGAGGATCTCATCCTGTTTGGCGATGGCGCGGGGCTCGTCACCGCTGATGCGCGTGATGCTCAGCAGGTTCTCCACCATGGTGAACAGCCAGTCCGCGTCCTGCCGGGCGCTGACCAGAAGCTCGCGCCGGGCGTCATCGGACAGGGTGCCGTCATCGTCCAGCACGGTGCTGATGGAGCCGCGGATCGCGGTCAGCGGCGTGCGCAGATCATGGGAGATGGCGCGCAGAAGATTGGCCCGCATCGTTTCACGCGCCGACTCCAGGCGCAGCTTCTCCTGTTCCTTGAGCCGCGTGGTCAGTGTGGAGGTCGCAAAGCCCACCGCCAGCATGGTCAGGAAGGTCAGCGGGTAACCGGTAACGGAAAAGTCCAGCTTCATATATGGGTAGGTAAAGGCATAGTTGACGCCGACAACGCCGACGATCGCGGCGAGAAAGCCATAAAAATACCCCTCTGTAGACAGCGACACGATCAGCACTGCCAGCACGAAGATCAGCGGCACATGCACGTCAGAGGGCGTGATCCGCCGCAGCAGCGCGCAGATGACCGAAGCTGCGCCGAGGGTGAGCAGAAAGATGACCCAGCCCCGTGGATAGACGCGCAGAGGAAGGGAGCGCTTGCCTTTAAAATCTCGGAACATGCTGATTACCTCCGGGCAAAGTATACCATAGCCGCATGTTAAAAAATCGCTAAGAAAAGCGCCTGCCGCTTTTGCGGCAGACGCTTTTAAAAACGTATCTGATTAGCCGACCAGCGCGTCGCGGAAGACGTTGATCACCGACGGTATCCACTCATGAATCAGGGCGTTGGGGTCCACGTTGTACTTGTCCTCGACGTTTCGCTCCAAAATCGCCGTGACGCGGTCGGGCTCTGCCCCGGTGAGCATACCCACGCCGACGCACACAACACCCAGCGCAAGGCAGATAACGACGATGACAAGGACAATTCTCCAGCCTTTTTTCATTTCGCCGCCACCTCCTTATAGCACCACTTGCGGCCCAGGGCGCACACGCCGCGGATCAAACCGCCGATGGCCCCGCCGAGCAGCCAGATGAACAGCCATGCCAGCAGCAGACCCAGCGCCAGGAGCACGATCGAACAGCCCAGCGTGAGCAGGATGTCGGCAAAGACCGAGAAGCTGCCGAAGGCAGCGCCCAGCCCGAACACACCGGTATACACCGCCAGAACGGCCAGCGCCAGGGAAAGGGCCGCGGGGATCAGCAGGATGCCGATGCCCAGCAGCGTCAGGGGGACGGCAAGGAGAATAAACAGGATCAAAAGCGCAACGCGCGGCTTACGCACCGTGCGCGGCGCGATCTTGTCCAGCTCGGCCCAGGCTGCGGCCACATCCGGGACCGTGGAAGTCTGGCTCTCCAGCGCGTCAAAGACCGCCTCTGCTTCCTCGACGGGTTCTTCCGAAGCGGGCGTCTGCTCGATTTCGACCTCGATGTCGGGCAGGGGTTCCTCCTCGGCAGGGACAGGCGCATCGTTGAGGGCAAAGTCGGCAAGGAAGGCGTCCACCGCGTCGGCGAACGCTTCCACATCGTTCTCGGGTTCGGCGTCGTCCGCGGGCTCGGCGGGTTCCTCCCCGCCCTCGGCCTCAGCCTCGGCCGGCGCCTCCGGCGCAGCCTCACTCTCCGGCTCGGCCGGCTCTGTCTCCTCCGCGTCGGGATAGCGTTCCGGCGCCTCGGGCAGCTCCGCCGCCGTGTCGCCGTCGGCTTGCTCCGGCAGCTCGTCCGCGAGCGTCTGCGGATCGAAGATATTGGTGTCCAGCGCCGCGTCCTCAAAGAGGGAGAACTGATCGGCCGGCACCTCGTTGACCACAATGCCGAGCGTGGACGCCTGTTCGCGCACCTGTTCGATCACGTGTATAAAAGCGGGCTCGGCCTCGCCGCTGTCGCCGCGGGACTGCGCCGTCACCTGGAGCTTACGCTCCTTGGCGTCATAGGCGCGGGCGAGATTGACCGCCTGCCGCGTGGGGGAAACCAGCAGCTGCAAAACACCGTTGTCATCCCCGGTCTCGTCAAAGATGGCGGAATACATGGCCAGGGCGCGCTGCCTGTCCTCCTCATACATGAAGGTCAGGAGCTTGCCAAGCTCGGTCAGAAATTTCTGCTTATTGATCTCGTTCACCTCCGATATCATTCGGCGTACCGAAACATTATAACCGCAATCGACGCTTTGGTCAAGGCTAATTGTGCCGAAAGGCGTCCAAAGCAGGCCCGGAAGTATTGACAATCCAGGGCCTGGGCTATAAAATACCCCTACGGCTCGCAGGTTGGGCCGACACTACGGCGGGGCAAGGGCCCTGGCGAATGAGAGGTATTGTTATGGCAAAAGATAAGAGAGTGGAACAGATCACCGATATGGAGGTGGATTTTGCCCAGTGGTTCACCGACGTGTGCACCAAGGCGGAGCTGGTGGATTATTCCGGCATCAAGGGCTGCTTCATCCTGCGGCCCTACGGCTACGCGATCTGGGAGAATATCCAGCAGATTCTGGACGGTATGTTCAAGCGCGACGGGCACGAGAACGTCTCCATGCCCATGCTGATCCCGGAGAGCCTGCTGCAGAAGGAGAAGGACCATGTGGAGGGCTTTGCGCCCGAGTGCGCCTGGGTCACCGTCGGCGGCAGCGAGGAGCTGCCCGAGCGACTGTGCGTCCGGCCGACCTCCGAGACGCTTTTCTGCGACCATTGGAGCCACGTGGTGCACTCCTGGCGCGATCTGCCGATGCTCTATAACCAGTGGTGCTCCGTGCTCCGCTGGGAGAAGACCACCCGCCCCTTCCTGCGCGGGCGTGAGTTTTTGTGGCAGGAGGGCCATACCCTGCACGCGACCGAGGAGGAGGCGCGCAAGGAGACCCTGCAGCAGCTGGAGGTCTATGCCGATCTCTGCGAGAACTTCCTGGCCATGCCGGTCATCCGCGGCAACAAGACGGATAAGGAGAAGTTTGCCGGCGCGGTGAACACCTACACCATCGAGTGCATGATGCACGACCACAAGGCGCTTCAGTCCGGCACCAGCCACTTCTTTGGCGACGGCTTTGCCCGCCAGTTCGACATCACCTTCACCGACAAGGACAACCAGCAGAAGTATCCCTTCCAGACCAGCTGGGGCCTGTCCACCCGCATCATCGGCGGCATCATCATGACCCACGGCGACAACAGCGGTCTTGTGTTGCCCCCGCGCATCGCACCGGTGCAGGTCATCGTTGTGCCGGTGGCCATGCATAAGCCCGGCGTGCTGGACAAGGCGCGCGAGCTGTATGAGCAGCTCAAGGCCGCAGGTGTGCGCGTCAAGATCGACGACAGCGACAACAGCCTCGGCTGGAAGTGCGCCCAGTATGAGATGAAGGGCGTGCCCCTGCGCGTGGAGCTGGGCCCCAAGGACATTGAAAACGGCGTCTGCATGGCGGTCCGCCGCGACAACGGCGAGAAGGTGCCCGTGGCACTGAGCGAGCTGAATGAGAAGATCCCCGCGCTGCTGGATGCGGTGCAGCAAGGGCTGTTCGACAAGGCCAAGCAGAACCTGGACGGGCATATTTTCGAGGCCCACTCTGTGGAGGAGGCCAGGGATCTGCAGAGCGCGCACGGCGGCTTCATCAAGACCATGTGGTGCGGCGACCTCGCATGCGAGCTGCAGATGAAGGAGCAGGCCGGCATGTCCAGCCGCTGCATCCCCTTCGAGCAGGAGCATCTGGACGATGTATGCGCCTGCTGCGGAAAGCCCGCCAAGCACATGATCTACTGGGGCGTGGCATACTGACAACAGAGAAGCAAATACGCACAAAGGAGAGGCAGCAAGCCTCTCCTTTGCTTGTATGTAGAAAACCACTCGCTAGGCGAGTGGTTCAAAAGTTGCCTTATGGCGATGATGTAGTCAGAGGAACTCCCTTTGCTTTAGACTAGGAGTGCGGTCCGCCAACTGCACAAGAAAAGGCAAATGGAGGTCATTCAGATGAACGACACAAATAGTTTAGCGCATACGAGTTGGAATTGAAATTACCACATAGTTTTTGCCCCGAAATATCGGAGAAATGTATTCTATGGAGAGAAGCGGCGAGAGGTAGGAGAAATCTTTCGGACGCTGTGCAACTGGAAGAAGATCTAT
>JAFTGE010000056.1 GCA_017458085.1 Oscillospiraceae bacterium | reverse complement strand
GCCGCTTGATGCGTCGCCCATCTGCGCGAAAGCGCAGATGACGTCTCATACAGTTTCCGACGCGCTTACGCGCTATTAAAAGTAGACGTTGTCTACTTTTAATGGGAAACTAGTATAACCAGGCGGGTCCCCCGTGATCCGCCTGGTTTTTTCAGCGCCGGTTAAAAGATGCAAAATAGTTACAAAAATACACAAATTGGCAGCGTGTATTTCGTGCAAAATGCGGGGACTTCTCTCCTTGCAAAATGGCGGCGCGATTCATATAATAAAACAGAGTCAGAAGATAATCAAAGTGGTTTCAGAATGTAAACATTTATGTGATGTTCTTGAGAGGAATAAAGCGATGAAAAACGTATTCATCCTGCTGCTGGTATTGTCCCTGACGGTGATGAGCGGCTGCGGCGGTCGGGAAGCGCCGCCCGCTGAGACGCCGGCGGAAGGGCTGTGTGCGCAGGAGGGCTGCGACCGGCCGGCCGCGGCTGATACGGACTACTGTGACGCTCATGCGGAAGCATGCGTATCCTGCGGAAAGCGCATTCCGGCGGGTGAAACGCTTTGCGCCGAGTGTCTGATCGCGCAGCTGGACGCGCTTGAACCGACCGAGTCCAAGTCGGATATCGCCGCATTCAAATAAGCGTTCTGCTGTCATTTCACGATAAAGGTTGGTTTACGATATGAAGAAAAGAGTTCTCTCCATTCTGCTGGCGCTGATGATGCTCATCACGCTGCTGCCGGTTTCCGCCTATGCAGACGCGGCGGAGCCGGAGGACAGCGCCCCTGCTCAGAGCATGGAAGCAGAGGCCGACAATGTTCCGGCCCAGGAGCCGGATACCGACGCGGACAAAGCGCAGGAGGACGATCCGCTCGACGCCGAGGCGCAGCCGGATGCTGGCGAGGCCGACGCGGAGGGCGAGGGACCTGCCGACCGGGAGGAGCCGACTGTCCCCGAGGATGAGACACCCGCAGAGCCGGAGATGCCTGACGACGAGGAGGACCGAGAGCCGGAGCCGGAGGATGCGGTCGACGAAGAGGAAGAAGCCGACGAGCAGCAGCCGGAGGCCGAGCTGCACAGCCGCACGGTGGTAAACCCGCTTTATGTCCAGGTTGTTTCCGCCGAGGACATCCCCCAGGCTGACATCACGGCCGAGGAATGCATCAACGGCCTGGAACGAAGCGTAACGCCCGCGGCCGCTCCCCTGAACACATCCGGGAGACGGCAGCTGCGCGCAGCCGCCGCGGCAAGCAATCCGGTCTATACCGACAGCGCTTCGGCTGGTAGTACGGCGCTCAAAGCCGCGCTGCTGGCCCGGGAGAGCGAGGTTCGCATTTACTTCCGCTCTGACGCCATGCAGAGCTGGGACGTGCTGTGCGATGAGATCTATGCCGCCGCCATCGTCCATACCGGCAGCCCCGTCGAGGGCGACTATCTCCGCTACGAAAACGGCGGCTACAACGCCAGCGGTACCGGCCCGACCACGCTGGACGGCGGCGAGGGCTACTACTATGTATTTGCCTACTCCCCGCTCTACTACACCACCGCCGAGCAGGAGGAGAGCCTGAATGCTGTGGCGGCGTCCGTGTTGAGCCAGCTGAATCTGGAGGGACGCAGCGACTATGACAAGGTGTCGGCCATCTATGGTTACCTGACAAAAAACGTCAGCTATGACGAAAAGAATCTGGACGACGACGCATATCTGCTCAAGTACACGGCTTATGCGGCCTTGATCCAAAAAACGGCAGTCTGCCAGGGCTATGCCGCCGCCTTCTATCGTCTGTGCCTGGCTGCGGGCATCGATACGCGCATCATCTCCAGCGCGGCCATGAACCATGCCTGGAACATTGCGCGCGTCGGCGGCAGCTACTACGCGCTGGACGCGACCTGGGACGCGGGGCAAACCAAGTACAGCTATTTTCTGAAGGGCAGTACAAGCTGGCTGCGCAATCACGGCCCGGTATCCACGCTGGGCGATCAGTTTGCAAGCGCCGCCTTCAAGTCCGCCTATCCCCTTTCCGCCGCAGATTTTACCACCACCCTTTACCGAATCACTTACAACCTCAACGGCGGTGTCAACAGCCCGGCCAATCCCGACACCTACAGCACCGGCTCCGGCACGATCACGCTGGCGGCCCCGACAAAGGACGGCTACCGCTTTGACGGCTGGTTCAGCGACGCCGGCTTAACCCAGCCTGTGACGGAGATTCCCGCCGGCAGTACCGGCAACCGCAGTCTCTATGCCGGATGGACGGCCTACAGCACCGTCATCCGCTTTGACCCCAACGGCGGCACGGGCGTCATGGAGAATATGTCCATCGCCTCGGGTGAGCGCAAATCTCTGCCGGCCAACACCTTCTCCCTGGCGGGCCATAGCTTTGCCGGCTGGAACACCAAGGCCGACGGCAGCGGCTCGGCCTTCCGCGACACGGGCGCCGTAAAAATCGTCGCACGCAAGGAGAACACCTCCATCACGCTTTACGCGCAGTGGACTCCCATCTCCTATACGATCGCTTTCAACGCTAACGGCGGCAAGGGGACCATGGCCCCCATCACCTGCGGCTATCAGCAGCAGGTGTCGCTGCCCTCCAACAGCTTCGACTTTGACGGGCACGAATTCACCGGCTGGAACACCATGGCCGATGGCAGCGGCGTCGCTTATCCCGACGGCGCGACCTTGCAGGATCTGACTGCGTCGGTCACGCTCTACGCACAGTGGACCGGCGCGACCTACGCTGTTCAGTACGAGCTGAACGGCGGCATCAACGCCGCCTCCAACCCCGGCGGCTATGATATCGACACCGCCGCCGTCGTGCTTGCCGCACCGACCCGCACCGGGTACAGCTTTGTCGGCTGGTTCAAGGAGCCCTCGTTCAAAACCCGGGTAAACAAAATCGCCGGGGGCGCGACCGGGAATCTCACCCTGTACGCCAAATGGAACGCCAACATCTACACCGTCAGCTTCGACGCAAACGGCGGCACCGGCAGTGCCACCAGGCTCTCCTGCGTCTATGACAGCGCAAAAGCCCTCTCTGCCAACAGGTTTAAACGCACGGGCTATACCTTCATCGGATGGAGCACAGAGCCGGATGGCAGCGTCATCTACGCTGACAAGGCCACGGTCGTAAATCTCAGCGCCGAGGCTAAGGGCACCGTAGTTCTTTACGCCCAATGGACGCCGAGCAGCTATACGGTCGCTTTCGATCCCAACGGCGGCAGCGGCAGCATGAGCGAGCTGGCCTGCACCTACGGGCAGTCGTTTGCGCTTCCGACCGTCCAGTTTACGCGCAAGGGCTACAGCTTCAAGGGTTGGACGCTCAATGCCAGGGGCAGCGGTACGCTCTATGCCGACGGCGAGGACGTGATGAATCTCACCGCCGTTTCCGGTGGCAGCGTCACTCTTTACGCCCAATGGACGCCCTTTACCTATGCCATCCAATTCCAGCCAAACGGCGGCGCCGGCACCATGGCCAACGAAGCCATGGTACAGGGAAAGGCCAAGGCCCTGACAGCCAACAGTTTCCGTCGCACAGGCTACACCTTCGCCGGTTGGAATACCCGGGCCGACGGCAGCGGCAGCAGCTTCAGCAACCGGCAGAGAGTCACCGTCACGACCAGTCGGGACGGCGCGACTGTCTACCTCTTTGCCCAGTGGACGCCGAACAACTACACCGTCAGCTTTGCCCCCAACGGCGGCAGCGGCTCCGTGGCCGCGCTGAACCTGTCCTATGATGCAGCCGGGGTTTTACCCAGCGGCGGCTTTACCCGCACCGGTTATACCTTCGCCGGTTGGAACACCAAAGCCAATGGCACCGGTACGGCTTACGCCGCGGGCGCATCTGTAATGAATCTGAGCAGCGCCGCCAGGGGCAGACTCACCCTCTATGCCCAGTGGACGCCCAATCGCTGCACCCTTCGCTTTGACCCGAACGGCGGCGTGGGCAGCATGGAGGCCATGACCCTGCTTTACGGTCAGGCACAAAGGCTGACGGCCAACGCCTTCACCCGCACAGGCTACAGCTTCTACGGCTGGAACACCAGGGCCGACGGCACGGGAACGGCCTTTACCAACAGGCGGTCGATCAAGAGCGTGAGCGCGGCAGACGGCGCCTCCATCACGCTGTACGCCCAGTGGAAGGCCAACCGTTACACGGTCAGGTTCAACGCTAACGGCGGGCGCGGCAGCATGGGCAGCCTCTCCTGCTTCTACGGCACAGCCTACACGCTGGCGGCAAACCGCTTTACCCGCGCAGGCTACACCTTTGTCGCTTGGAACACCAGCGCCGACGGCAGCGGCGAGAGCTTTTCCGATCTGGCCAGCGTGCAGAATCTCAGCGCCGCGGCCGGAAGCTCGGTTATCCTGTACGCCCAGTGGCGGGCCCAATAAAACCAACACATTGAAAGGGGCTGTCTCAAAACGCTGTGTCATTGCGAGACCAGTTTGCAAACTGGTCGTGGCAATCCGTTTTCTCCTGAAAAGGAGCGCGGATTCCCACAGCCAGTGTGCGCACTGGCTTCGGAATGACAGGTCTACTTGCGTTTTGAGACAGCCTCTTCTTATGGAATTTTTATTATGTTATGTCAACCGCTAGGCCATTGAGCTCCACCCCCGCGTCGGCAGAGATGAGCAGATATTTGTGCCCGTCGATGATGCGGGATTGGATGAGATAGCTGAACTTCGGGTCGACGGAGATCTTGACCTCGGGGGTTTCGATCTGCATACGGCTCTGATTGGAGAGATTGGCCGGGCGCAGGGGCGTGTCCTTGCCCAGCTCCTCCTCGCAGCCGCGGCAGAAGGCCTCGGCCGCCTCGGGCGCAACACCGCTGTTTTCCAGGATGTCGCCCATTTCGGCCGCGCTGAGCGTCAGCGGCTCGGGGTCCCGGCTCTCCTTATGCAGGGCCAGCCGTTCGGATAACTGCTCATGCACAGCCTGCACCACATCAAAGCTGCACTGCTTGTCCAGCGTCCTTGTCAGCAGCGAACCGAACAGCTCCTTCTGCTCGCCGGCGGACAGGGGCACTTCGGTTTTAAACACCGCATCCACGAAGTCACCGTGGATCTCGTTTGCGTTCTTCGAGTAAAACAACGCGTTATAGATGTTGGCCGCCCGGTCGTCAAAGGTGGGAAACAGAAAGCCCAGCTCCGGCGCGGTGACGATCTGGCCCATGACGGCGGAGTGGAAGCGCTTCTCCTCAGCCACATAGCCAAGCTCACTCTTGCCCTCCTTGACGGGGCAGATGGCGCAGAGAAGATATTTGTACAGCTCCCCGCCCTCATCGTCGCGGCTGCCGTCCTTGCCGTAGTGCGGCACATCGTAGACGTCATAGGCCATGAGAATCAGGTAGTTGCGATCCTCCATGTCGATGGCGTCGATGACGCAGCGGTAAAAGGCGTCGCGCAGCGTCTCGTCCTTCAGCTCGCTCTGCCGTAATGCCGTGAGCAGGCGGTGCTCCTCGCTGTCCATGACCTGCCTGGTGGCAAAGGAGATGTCCAGCAGGTTTTTGCCCAGCGCACCCGACAGCGCCTTTTTCAAAAGCGCCAGGTACTTTTCGCCCTCGGTCTGGCTCAGCAGCCCCAAGGACTCATCAAAGGTGGAGATGATCTCCTTATTTGTGTTTACATAACATCCGTATATGTGCTGGATGTTGTTGTGCTCCGGCCGAAACCGGCGGCGAATCTCGCCCAATTCTTTCTGATTCATACTGCTCTCCTGTCCTGGTGATAGCCGCCGGTCATTATGCCACAGGCAAGTCAAAAAGTCCAGAGGGAAAATTATTTAGATTCTGTTTAGAAATTGATTTTTTTGTGGCAAATTATAAGAGCCTGTGATATACTGTTTTTTAAATTCGAGTCATCCGCATGAAAGGAAGATGCACATGAAAAACGTCCAGTTTACCGAGACGATCCTGCGCGACGCCAACCAGTCGCTGATCGCCACGCGCCTGCCCTATGAAAAGTTCGCCCCTATCCTCAGCGAGATGGACAAGGCCGGCTTTTATTCTGTGGAGTGCTGGGGCGGCGCGACCTTCGACGTGTGTCTGCGCTTTTTAAACGAAGATCCCTGGGAGCGCCTGCGGAAGATCCGCGCGGCCATGCCGAACACCAAGCTGCAAATGCTGCTGCGCGGCCAGAACATTCTGGGCTACAAGCACTATAGCGACGATGTGGTGCGCCGCTTTGTGCGCGCCGCGGTGAGAAACGGCATCGACATCATCCGCATTTTCGACGCCCTTAACGATATCGACAACCTCAAGGTTGCCGTGGAGGAAACCGTGAAGCAGGGCGCCCTGGCCTCCGGCGCCATCTCCTATACCACCAGCCCCGTGCACACGCTGGAAAAGTATGTGGAAATGGTCAAGGAGCTTGCCGCCATGGGCGTCGGCTCCATCTGCATCAAGGATATGGCCGGCATCATGACGCCGCAGAGCTGCTACGACCTGGTCTCCGCCATCAAGGACGCGGTGGACCTGCCGGTCGTGCTGCACACCCACTCCACCACGGGTTTGGCCTTCATGACCTACCTCAAGGGCATCGAGGCCGGGGCCGACGTGATCGACACCGCCATTTCCCCCTTCTCCGGCGGAACGAGCCAGCCCGCCACCGAAACCCTGCACTATACGCTCAAGGAAATGGGCTATGAAACCGGGCTGGATGAAAAGGTGCTGCACGCCATGGCCGATTACTTCAAGCCCATCCGGGCCGAGTACCTGGCCGACGGGACGCTTGATCCCATCTCCATGACCACCGATCCCCAGTGCCTGATCTATCAGATTCCCGGCGGTATGCTCTCCAACCTCTTGAGCCAGCTGAAAATGCTGGGCGCCTCGGACAAGTTTGAGGAAGCGCTGCTGGAGACGCCGCGTGTTCGCGCAGACATGGGCTATCCCCCGCTGGTCACCCCGACCAGCCAATTGGTCGGCACCCAGGCCGTGCAGAACGTTCTGTCCGGCGAGCGGTACAAGAACGTCGGCGCGGAGATGAAGGCGTACTGCCGCGGCGAATACGGCAAGACGCCCGCCCCCATTGATCCCGCGGTGCAGGCGAAGATCCTCGGCGGGGAGCAGCCCATCCAGGGCCGCTATGCCGAGACCCTGCCGGCCGACCTCTTTGAGAAGGCCCAGGCCGAGCTTGGCGACACCGCCCGGTGTGAGGAGGACGTGCTCAGCTACATCGCCTTCCCCCAGGTGGCCGAGAGCTTCTTTGAAAAGCGCCGCGAGGCCGAGGAGCGCAAGGTCCGCTACTCGGTGGAGCAGCTGTAAGCGGGAGGGGATACGATGACTGATCTGGTTCACATCTCCATCGGCAACGCCGCCATTACCGCGCTGCTGGGCTACGCGGTGGTGTTCTTCGGACTGATCCTGCTGCTGGGCGTCATCCTGCTCATGGGCAAGATCATGACGCGCAAGGCGGCCAAAGCACAGCCTGCCGCAGTCGTGCCGGCCCCAGCGCCGGTCAAGGCCGCGCCAGCCCCCGGCACCGCCGGGGAGCTCAAGCTCTATGACACCGATCCCAGGGACGCGGCCATGGTCATGGCGATCATTGCCGATACCCTGGGCAAGCCCCTGAACGAACTGCGTTTTATTTCCATCCGGGAGGTCAAGGACGATGAAGTATAAAGTCACTTTAAATAACCGTGTATACGAAGTCGAGGTGGAGCAGGGCGAGGCCATGCTCGTCGACGAATATGAGCTGAAGGCCCCCGCGGCCCCGACTCCTGCGGCCGTAGTCACGGCTCCCGCTGCGGCACCCGCGGCCGCACCCGCGCCCGCCGCCGGCGGTCTTGCCGCCGGTGAGGTGGTCAAGAGCCCCATGCCGGGCAACGTTCTGAAGATCAATGTCAGCCAGGGGCAGCAGGTTGCCGAGGGCGACGTGCTTTTGATCCTGGAGGCCATGAAGATGGAGAACGAGGTGGTTGCCACCAAGGGCGGCACGGTCGCGCAGATCGTGGTCAGCAAGGGCGCCGTCGTGGAGACGGGTGCGCCGCTGGTGGTCATCGCATAAGGGAGGATACCGATGGATATATTGGGTGTCCTTGAAAAGCTGGCCCTGGAGTCCGGCTTTGGGGCCTTCTTCGTAACGGACGGCGGCTGGAAGAACATCATCATGATCCTCATCGCCTTCGTCCTGCTTTACCTCGGCATCGGCCGGAAGTTTGAGCCGCTGCTGCTGTGCGGCATCGCCTTTGGCTGCCTGCTCTCCAACCTCAGCTACTTTATCGGCATGGGCGAAAACGCGCTGTACCACCCTGAATTGTGGGAAGCCTTTCTCGATGCGTCCAGCCCCTACTACCACAGCTACGGCCACATCATGTCCAACGCCGGGCTGCTGGACTTCTTCTACATCGGTGTAAAAGCGGGCATCTATCCGTCGCTGATCTTCATGGGCGTGGGCGCCATGACGGACTTCGGCCCCCTGCTGGCCAATCCCAAGAGCCTGCTTCTCGGTGCGGCGGCGCAGCTGGGTGTGTTCGTCGCCTTCTTCGGCGCGGTGCTCATGGGCTTCACCGGCCCGCAGGCCGCCTCCATCGGCATCATCGGCGGCGCTGACGGCCCCACGGCCATCTACCTGACCACAAAGCTGGCCCCGGAGCTGCTCGGTCCCATCGCCATCGCGGCCTACTCCTACATGGCGCTGATCCCGCTGATCCAGCCGCCGATTATGAAGCTGATGACCACGGACAAGATGCGCAAGGTCAAAATGGTGCAGAGCCGCGAGGTCTCCAAGACCGAGAAGATCCTGTTCCCCATCGTGGTGTCCACGTTCGTCATCCTGCTGCTGCCCTCCACCGCGCCGCTGATCGGCTGCCTGATGCTGGGCAACCTCTTCCGCGAAACCAGTGTCACCGACCGCCTGAGTGACACGGCGCAAAACGCCCTGATGAACATTGTGACGATCTTCCTCGCAACCTCCGTGGGCGCGACGATGGTGGCCCAGAACTTCCTGAACCTGCGCACGATCTACATCATCCTGCTGGGTCTGGTAGCCTTCGGCATCTCCACGGTGGGCGGCCTTGTGGGCGGCATTATCATGTACAAGACCTCCGGCGGCAAGATCAATCCCCTAATCGGCTCGGCCGGCGTCTCCGCGGTGCCCATGGCGGCGCGTGTCAGCCAGGATGTGGGCCGTAAGTACAACAAGAACAACTACCTGCTCATGCACGCCATGGGCCCCAACGTGGCCGGTGTCATCGGCTCGGCCATCGCCGCGGGCTTCCTGCTGAGTATGTTCGGCGGTTGATATCTGAGCGGCTGCATAACATGTATTCAAGCCCACCGGGAATGCTCATGTACGGTAAGGAAGCAAGCAACCGAAAACAAGAGATAGACCGCCAGCACTACACTATTCCGAACCAAAGACCAAAAGATAAGCATTGTGGGAAAATCTAAACTTTTGGATTTTCCTACAATGCCAACTACGG
>JAFTGE010000055.1 GCA_017458085.1 Oscillospiraceae bacterium | reverse complement strand
GAAAGGTCGAGCAGGAAACAGCGGATGAGATTCGCCGATTCAAAACAGAGAATAACCTGAAAGGCGTTCGCTTGGAGACGGACACCAAGCGCTATTATCCCAATTCCAATCTGGCAAGCCACCTCATCGGCTTTGTCGGTATTGATAATTACGGGCTTGAGGGGGTGGAGGCGCAGTATAACGACGCGCTCTCCGGCACGGCGGGAAAGACCCAGCGTGCTACCAATGCCTACGGGACGGAGATGCTCTTTACGGAGTACGAGCAGTATCTGCCCGGAGAAGGGGCCCATGACGTTGTGCTGACCCTCGACGCGACGATCCAGTACTATGTAGAAAAGCATCTGCGTCAGGCCGTCGCGGATTACGATGTGCTCAACGGCGCGGGCGCCATCGCCATGAATCCCAAGACGGGGGCGATCCTCGCCATGGCGTCGCTCGGCGATTACGACCCGAATAACTTCCTCGCCGTAAGCAGTGAGGCCCAGGCGGTCATCGACGGCGCGGCCACAAAGGAGGAGGCCTCCGAGCTGCTTGCCCAGGCACAAATCCGCCAGTGGCGCAACAAGGCCCTGTCAGATACCTATGAGCCCGGCTCCACCTTTAAGATCATCACGCTCTCCATGGCGTTGGAGGAAGGTGCGGTCAAAGAGTCCGACTCCTTTTATTGCGGCGGCAGCGTCAGCGTCACCGGCCGTACCAGTCCGATCCGCTGCTGGAAGACGGAGGGCCATGGCAGCCAGAGCCTGACGCAGGCGGTGCAGCATTCCTGCAACGCCGCCTTTGTCAACATCGGCCAGCGCGTGGGGGCCGTGCGTTTTTATGATTACTGCGAAGCCTTCGGCTTTTTGAATTTGTCGAATGACCCGGATGAGAACCTGACAGCCCGGACGGGGATCGACCTTGCCGGGGAGAGCGGCAGCATCTGGTGGAGCAAGAATACCTTTTGTTCGCCCAAAAACCTGTCGCAGCTTGCGGCCGCTTCCTTTGGACAGACCTTTACCATCACGCCGCTGCAACTGGTGCGCGCGGTCAGCGCCTGCGTCAACGGCGGCTATCACATGGAGCCCTATGTGGTTGACCGCCTGCTCGACGCCGACGGGACGGTCACCTATGCGCGCGAGCCAAAGGTGGTGCGCCAGGTCATCAGCGAGAGCACCAGCGAAAAGGTGCGCGGTATCCTTGAGCAGGTCGTTGGAGATATGAACGAGGGGACCGGGCGCAACGCCGCCGTCTCCGGCTACCGCATCGGCGGCAAGACCGGCACCAGCGAGAAGGTCAGCCTGGAGGCGCAGACAGGGAAGAAGGAGTACATCGTTTCCTTCATTGGTTTTGCCCCGGCGGATGATCCGCAGATCGTGCTTCTGACCTTCCTGGATACACCCTCGAACCGCTCCGGCATTTATATCAGCGGCGGCCAGATGGCGGCGCCGGTGGTCGGCCGCATGATGGCGGACATTCTGCCTTATCTCGGCGTGGAGGCCTCGGGTGAGCGCGTGGAGGCAGTCATGCCCAGCCTCGTGGGGAAGGATCTCAGCGACGCGGCCAAGGCGGTCAAGGAGGCTTCGCTCCGCTACCGCACCATCGGCTCGGGGAAGACGGTCACCGATCAGCTCCCCGCCGCAGGCAGCCGGATCGCGGAGGATACGGAGATTATCCTCTATCTCGACGCAGAGGTCTCCCCTGACAGGGAAAGCCTGCCGGATCTGACGGGCCTGACCTACGAGCAGGCGCGGGATACCCTGTCTTACTATGGATTATATCTGTCCACCAACAGCCGCCTCATTGACCCGGCCACACAGATCGTCGGCACGCAGAGCCTGCCGGCAGGGACCCAGCTGGCCCACGGCACGGTCATTGACGTTGGCCTGATCGATCAGGATGAAACCATTCTCGGAATCTATTGAACATGCGATTTCATATCGCCGGAGGAAAAATGAAGCTTGGAGATTTAATAAAAGATATTGATATCCTGGGCGCTGCCGCCGACATGGACACGGACATTCGCGGGATCAGCTATGATTCCCGCAAAACCCAGCCGGGGGACCTGTTTGTGGCGATCAAGGGCTTTAACTCCGACGGACACCGCTTTATCTCTGCCGCGCTCGAAAAAGGTGCGGTGGCGGTTTTGTGCCAGGAGCTGCCCGCCGACGGGACGCCCTATGTCCTCATTGAGGATTGCCGCCTGGGGCTTGCCCTGGCAAGCCGGGCCTTCTACGGCAATCCTGCGGCGCGGATGAAGGTCATCGGCTTTACGGGCACCAGCGGCAAGACCAGCTCGACTTATATCATGAAGCATATGCTGGAGACAAAGCTTGGCGCGAAGGTCGGGCTCATCGGCACAAACGGCAACATGATCGGCGACGAGCACCTGCATTCGGAATTTACCACGCCGGAAAGCCTGGAGCTCAATGCCCTCTTTCGTCAGATGGCGGACGCCGGCTGCAGCCATGTGGTGATGGAGGTATCCTCCCATTCCCTGACCTTGGAGCGCGTGGCGGGGATTCATTTTGATGTGGCGGTATTCACCAATCTGTCGCAGGACCATCTGGATCTGCACGGCAGCATGGAGGAATATGCCAAGGCCAAGCGCAAAATCTTTTCCCAGTGCGCGGTCGGCTGCATCAACCTGGACGATGAGCGCGCGGCCTTTATGACGGAAAACGTGACCTGCCCTGTCTTCACCTATTCCGCTGAAAGCAACGACGCGGACCTGACGGCGAAGGATATTCGGCTGACAGCCGCCGGCGTGCGCTTTGCCGCGGTCAGCGGGGGAGCGCTTGCGCTGACGCGGCTGCCCATCCCCGGCATGTTCTCGGTGTATAACGCTCTGGGCGTCATTGCTGCGGGCATGAGCCTCGGCATGAGCCTTGCAGACTGTGCCGACGGCGTCAGCAGCGCCACAGGCGTTAAGGGACGCATGGAGAGCGTTCCTACAGACGGGGACTATTCCATCATCATCGACTATTCCCACAAGCCCGACGCCCTGGAAAAGGCGCTGAAAACCCTGCGCCCGGTCACAAAGGGACGCCTCACGGTGCTTTTCGGCTGCGGCGGCGACCGCGACCGTGGCAAGCGCCCCATCATGGGCCGCATCGCCGCGCAGAACGCGGATCTTGTCATTGTCACCTCGGACAATCCCCGCACAGAGGAGCCGCTGGCGATCATTGAGGAGATCCTGCCGGGGCTGAAAGAGGGGGACGCGGCAAGCCGGGTGATCCCCGACCGTCGGGAGGCAATTGCCTGGGCTATTGACAACGCGGCCCCCGGTGATGTAATATTGCTTGCCGGCAAAGGTCACGAGGACTATCAGATCATCGGCCATGAGAAGTTTCCGATGGACGAGCGTGTGATCGTGGCCGAGCATCTGACAGAGAGAAAACACGGACGTTGAGCGTCCATGCAATACGGGAGAACTGTATGACCATCAAGCTGATAACGGCCTTTGTTCTGGCATTCCTGTTTGCCAGTGCCTTTGGAAAATACTATATTCCCTGGCTGCGTCGGCAGAAGGCGGGCCAGGAGATCAAAAGCCAGGTGGAGTGGCATAAACTCAAGAGCGGCACGCCCACCATGGGCGGCGTGATGTTCATTCTTGCCGTCACGCTGGTGTGCCTGACCGTGGGCTTTGACGGCATGCTCCACGGCCGCTTTGAACATATCTTCGTGCTGCTGTTTGCGCTGGTTTTTGGCGCCATCGGTTTTCTGGACGACTGGGAAAAGCTCAAGAAAAAGGAGAACATGGGCCTGTCCTCCCGCAGCAAGTTCCTGCTGCAGCTGGCGGCGGCGCTGGTCTTCGTGCTCATCATGCGCCAGATCGGTTTCGTCCGGCCGCATCTGTATGTGCCCTTTTCGCAGAAAACCGTGTACATGCCGGAGTGGTTGTATCTCGTCTTCGCGGCCTTCGTGATTGTCGGTACGGTCAACGCCGTCAATATCACCGACGGGGTGGACGGGCTGGCAACCGGCACCTCGCTTCCGGTGTTCCTGTTTTATGTGGTGATCGCCTTTGCCTGGGGCGAGCGTTTCCAGGAACTGGGGCTTTTTGCTTCCGGACTGCTTGGCGGTCTGCTGGGCTTTCTGATCTATAATTTTAATCCCGCCAAGTGCTTCATGGGCGACACCGGCTCCCTGTTTCTCGGCGGCGCGGTTGCGGCGCTGGCCTTTGCCTACGATATGCCCCTGATCCTGATTACGCTGGGCTTCGTTTTTATTATCGAGACGCTCTCCGATATCATTCAGGTCAGCTACTTTAAGCTCACCCATGGCAAGCGTGTTTTCAAAATGGCCCCCTTCCATCATCATTTGGAGATGGGTGGCTGGACCGGAAAAAAATGGAGTGAAAAAGAACTGTTTGTTCTCTTTACAGGTATATCTCTGCTCATGGCGATCATATCCTTTATTGGGGTGTATCAGCGCTACTGAGTTTTGATCCGGCCGGGGAGGTGGGAACATGCGTTATGACGGCGCCCGCCTCGCCGGCCTTTCGTCTGCCGGTACTGTGAATCGCCGCCCGGCGTTTGACGGGCCGTTTTTTACCGTGTCCATGCTGTTATTGACCGTGGGTGTGATCATGGTCCTTTCGGCCAGCTATCCGCGGGCCTGGTATGATCCTTCGCACGTGACCGGCGGCAACGCGGTCTATTATTTTGTGCGGCAGCTGATTTTTGCGCTGCTGGGAATCGGCGTGATGCTGTTGGCGTCCCGGCTCCCGATGGGCTTTTATCGCCGCTACGCTTTCCATTTCCTGGCGCTGACGCTTGTTCTGCTGATGCTGGTGCCCCTGATCGGGGTCAAGGCCAACGGCTCGCGCCGCTGGCTCGGCGTCGGCGGCCTGACCTTGCAGCCGTCGGAGCTTGCCAAGCTCGCGGTGATATTGAGCTTTTCGGTGCTGATCTGCCGCTTCCGTGACCGCATGCGCAGCTTTCGCTACGGCATTTTGCCCTTCGCGGGGATTCTCGCCGGCATCGTTGGCCTGCTGATTTTGGAGCCGCATTTTTCCGCCTCGGTCATCATCCTGGCTATCGGGGCCGTGATGCTCTTTGTGGGCGGGGTGAGGACCGGCTGGTTTGTGGGCGCGTTCAGCGCTGCGGCCGGCGGTATTGCGGTGCTGCTGACCTTCTTTCCCTATGCCTCCACGCGCATCAACACCTGGCGCGATCCCTTTTCCGATACCTCGGATCAGGGGTATCAGATCGTTCAGTCGCTCTATACCATCGGTTCCGGCGGTTTAAGCGGCCTCGGGCTCGGCGGCAGCCGACAGAAGTTTCTCTATCTGCCGGAGGAGCATAATGACTTTATTTTCTCCGTCGTGTGTGAGGAGCTGGGCTTTATCGGCGCGGCGCTGATCCTGTGTCTGTTTGCGCTGCTGATCCTGCGCGGCTTCTGGATTGCCTTCCACTGCCGGGATCGCTTCAGCTTCCTGGTCTGCTGCGGGATCACGTCGCTGCTGGCCATTCAGGTGTTCTTAAATGTGGCGGTGGTGACAAATCTTGTGCCATGCACGGGGATCTCGCTGCCCATGTTCAGCTATGGCGGCACCGCGCTGCTCATTCAGCTGGGCGAGCTGGGAATCGTGCTCAGCGCCTCACGGGATATCGCCAACCATTAGATACAAAGAGGATATACGAGTATGAAGTTTGTTTTTACCTGCGGCGGTACCGCCGGACATATCAATCCTGCCCTTGCGGTTGCGGGCCGTCTGCGTGAGCTGATGCCGGATACGGAATTTCTCTTCATCGGTGTTGAGGGGAAGATGGAGATGAATCTTGTCCCGCGTGAGGGGTATGAGATTCGCGGCCTGAACATGACCTATATTCAGCGGGGGCATGACCTGGCTGCTGTCCGGCATAATCTGGAGACGCTGCACAATGTCGCACGATCCACGCGTGAGGCCAAGGCCATCCTCCGCGAATTCAAGCCCGACGCGGTCATCGGTACGGGCGGCTATATCTGCTACCCGGTGCTGGCCGCGGCCTCCGAGCTGCACATTCCCACCCTGGTGCATGAGAGCAACGCCGTCCCCGGCCTGACCACCAAGCTGCTGGCCGACCGCGTGGACCGCGTCATGCTCGGCTTGGAGGAGAGCCGTCAGTACTATCGGCACCCCGACCGCCTGACCTTCACGGGCACCCCCGTGCGCGGAGAATTTGACCGCTATGATCAGGCGCGGGCCAAGGCGGAGCTGGGACTGAAACCGGATGAGAAGCTGGTCGTCTCTGTCTGGGGTTCTCTCGGCGCCAGTCACATGAACCATGTCATGGCAGAGCTGATCCCCCAGCTGGACGGAACGCAGAACTTCCGCATGATCCATGCGGCGGGCAGCTTATATTATAAGGATTTGATGGCGGGGCTGCGCGAGACGGCGCCAAATATGGGCGCGGCTGGCGTGGAGGTGCGCGAGTTTATCTTTGATATGCCGCGGGTCATGGCGGCGGCCGACCTGATCCTCTGCCGTGCGGGGGCCTCGACCATCTCCGAGCTGTGCTATTTGGGAAAGCCCGTGATTATGGTGCCCTCCCCGAACGTGACCAACAATCATCACGAGAAAAACGCCCGCGTTCTGGAAAGGGCCGGCGGCGCGGAGGTGCTGCTGGAGGGCGAATTCGACGCGCAGTCGCTGCTGCGGCGGATGAAGGAGCTCTTGGCGGACGCAAACCGGCTGGAAGCGATGTCGGCGGCCATGCGTTCTCTCTCAGCGGGCAACGCCACCGACCGCATCGTGGATATTATTCTGGAAATCTGCAAACAATAACACATAGGTTCCCCCCGGCATATGATGAACTGATTCGATCATGCGGGGGGATTTTTATGGATATATGGCATATTCGGGGCGGAAACAGACTGGACGGCATATGTTTTGTGCAGGGGTCGAAAAACGCCTCGCTTCCGATTCTCGCGGCCTCAATCATCAGTCCCGCCCAATCGCAGCTGCGGAATGTGCCTCAACTGCGGGACATCGACGCCGCGCTTCGGATTCTGCGGCACCTTGGCTGTACGGCCGAGCAGCGGGATAACGATGTGTACATAAACTCCCGCGGCCTGAATAAAAGCACCATTCCCCATGACCTGATGCTCGAGATGCGTTCCTCGGTCATCTTCATGGGGGCGCTCATTGCCCGCTGCGGAGAGGCGCGCCTGTCGCCGCCGGGAGGCTGCCAATTGGGGAAGCGGCCCATTGACCTGCACCTGTCTGCGCTCAGGCAGATGGGTTGTGAGATCGAGGAGAGCGGGGGAGAGATCCTCTGCCGGGCGTCTTCGCTTAAAGGTACGGATATTGTGCTGCCCTTTCCGAGTGTGGGTGCTACGGAAAACATCATGCTGGCGGCCACCGCTGCCGCGGGGGAGACTGTGATCCACGGCGCGGCGCGGGAGCCGGAGATTGCTGCCTTGCAGGAATATATGCGCGGCCTGGGCTGGGCCGTCAGCGGCGCCGGGACCGATACGGTGGTCATTTCGGGCGGCAGCCCGGCAGCCTCTGTGGACTACCGGATCCTTTCTGACCGCATTGTTGCCGCGACCTTTGCCTGCGCTGCGGCTGCCGCAGGGGGCAGTGTGGAGCTTCGCGGTGTGGAGCCGGAGCAATTTTCTACGGTTCTGCACTTCCTAAAACAGGCGGGCTGTGATATAATAACCGAAAAACGCAGCGTCTGGCTTCGCTCGTCGGGGAAGCTCCGTGCGGTCGGGGCCTTTGAGACCGAACCTTATCCCGGCTTTCCCACCGATGCGCAGCCGGTTTTGATGGCGGCGCTGCTGAAGGCGGTCGGCCGCACGGTGATCAAGGAGAATATCTTTGAAAACCGCTTCCGTCAGGTGCCGGAGCTCTGCCGTTTGGGCGCGGATATCACGGTCGCCGGCAACCGGGCGGAAATCTGGGGGGTCGACAGTTTGCACGGCACGGTGCTCACCTCCACCGACCTGCGCGGGGGCGCTGCGATGATCGTCGCCGGACTCTGTGCCGACGGCTGCACCGAAATCTATGACGACGGGCATGTCAAGCGCGGCTATGAGCGCCTGGATGTGCGCCTGCGCTCCCTCGGCGCGGATATTTATCTGGATGGCTAAAAGGAAAGGAAGCTTCCATGGCAGTACATGTACGTAAGAAAAAGGTCTATGCCGATGATGACACACATTTCAGCCTGCGGGAGACGCTCAGCAGTCTGAGTGGGCCGATCATGTTCTTTCTGGTCATTGTCGCGGTGATCTTTGTGATGAGCGTGTTCTTTCGTGTGTCGGACATTCAGGTGGTCGGAAACGCCCACTATACCGATGAGGAAATCATACGCGCCATTGATATCGAAGAGGGTGACAACCTCTTTTTCTTCGACCGCTTCGCTGCGCTCAGCCGCGTGTTCGCCAAGCTGCCCTATATCGATGAGGTCTCGGTGGAGCGCAGCCTTCCCAACAAGGTCATCATCACCGTCACCGAAAGTCAGGCTTTGGCCTATATCGTACTGGGCGAGGAAAAGTGGACCATCGACCACAGCTGCAAGGTGCTGGGCAAGGCCAACGACGATGAACTGGCCGGTCTGATCCCCATCGAGGGCATCGACCCCGGCACCCTTATGATCGGAGAGCCGCTGCAAACCGCCGACGGCGATGATGAGATTGTCAATTATATTGCGGAGGTGCTTTATCAGCTGGAAGCACGCGGCCTGTACAACCAGGTGGAGCATGTGGATTTCTCTGATCCGAGGAACGTGGAGTTCCGCTATGCGGATAAATATACCATCCGCATCGGGGATTCCTCAAACGTGGAATATAAGTTTGGCATGGTGATGTCTGTGCTTTCGCAATTAATGGAGGGCGATGTGGGTATAATCAATGTTAGCAACGGTTCTACCGCAGTATTTAGCCCAAACTAAGCATAGGTTACAAATTATTTACAAAAGTTTTCCGGAAAATGAAAAAAGCTATTGACTACGGCGTGGAAATGTAATAAAATACCGACTGTAGAATCTGTGAAATAGTTTTGTAATTTATGCGTTAACAATAGATGGGAGGCACAAACATGGATTTTAAAGCCGAGGGACCGGAGAATGTCGTCAATATCAAGGTAATTGGCATCGGCGGCGCCGGCAACAACGTGGTCAATCGGATGGTCAAGGCCGGAACGCAGGGCGTCGAGTTTATTGCAATCAATACGGACAAGCAGGCGCTGTCCATCTCCAACGCCGATCAGAAGGTACAGATCGGCGAGAAGATGACCAGAGGACAGGGCGCCGGCTCCGACCCGGATATCGGCAAGCGCTCCGCTGAGGAGAGCCGCAACAACATCGCCAAGGTGATTGAGAACGCGGATATGGCCTTCATTACCGCCGGTATGGGCGGCGGCACCGGCACAGGCGCTGCGCCTGTGGTGGCTGAGATCGCACGTGAAGCCGGTCTGCTGACCGTCGGTGTTGTGACCAAGCCCTTCAAGTTCGAGGGCAAGCGCCGTATGGATCAGGCCAACGCCGGTATCAAGGAACTGCTTGGCCGTGTGGACTCCCTGCTGATCATCCCCAACGACCGCCTGAAATTTGCCACTGACCAGAAGGTTACGCTGGCCAATGCCTTTGAAATCGCGGACGATGTTCTGCTCCAGGCCGTCACCAGTATTTCCAATCTGATCAAGAACACCGGCTTTATTAACCTCGATTTTGCCGATGTGACCTGCATCATGAAGAACGCCGGCTTTGCTCACATGGGCGTGGGCCATGCCGCCGGAAAGGGGAAGGCTGAGGAGGCCGCGCGCATGGCCGTTGCCAGTCCGCTCATGGAGACCTCCATCAACGGTGCCCGCGGTGTGCTTATTAACATCACCGGCTCCGAGGATATGGATCTCGAGGATGTCGAGACCGCTGCCAGCCTCGTGCAGGAGGCCGCCCATCCCGAGGCCAACATCATCTTCGGCGCCACCTTCGACGAGAGCCTGGAGGATGAGATTCGCGTGACCGTTATTGCCACCGGTTTTGAGGATGCCTCCATCAGTGCCGAGGATGCTGCTCCCGCTGCGCCTGCCGCTCCGGCGTACACCCCCGTGCGTCCCGCCGCGCAGAGACCCCAGGGACTGTTCTCCGGCGCCGCTGAAAAGGCTGCTGCGGCTCCCGCACCCGCCGCGCCTGCCGCACCCGCTGCGCAGCCTGCGACCGAGGCCAAGGCTCCTGCCGCGGAGGAGGACCCCTTCGACAGCATCTTCAAGATCTTCAACACCAAGTAAATTCTGACACGACAAAAGCAGCACCCCATCAGGGTGCTGCTTTTTTGATATGCTTACGCTGTTATGTGAGATACTCTTTTACCCAGGCTTCTACAGCGGCGCGGACGCGCACATCGCCCGGCGCTTTCATTTCCAAAACCTCGCAATCGCTGTCGGCCGCGATCACGCGGCGGATCATCGCCGCCATTTCCGGGAAGCGATCACCCAGACCAAAGCGGTTTTGCAGCTGCTCCACGCTCTCCGCGTCCTTGATCACGCCGATGATGGGCAGATCCAAATTGAGGAAATCCGCCAGCGCGCTGCGAAACTGGGGGATGATGACCTCAAACCCGCCGAACGCATCGACCAGGGCAAAGGGGTAGTACTCCACCTGTTGAAGCATTTCAACCGCGTCCAAACGAAACACCTCGTTATCCCGAAGGTACAGCCCGTCAGCGCAGTCCAGAAAGCGCTTTCCCATCCCTGTATAGAGGCTTTGATCGGCGGCTGCTCCGGCAGGAAGCAGATCATACCCCAGCAGATTTCCCTTGTCATCGCAGACTCGCTCCGTAATAAAGCCGCCCGCGTAAGCAAGGCGGGAACCCAGGACCTCGCGGATCAGCGTGGATTTACCGCAGCCGGACGGCCCGGTGATAAACAAATGCTTTTTCATGGCAGCTCCTTTGTTCCAGGTTTTCTCTATTATACACGGGGATCGCTCATTTGTAAATTATCCGTCCCGGCTTGAAACAGTACGCCGAATCTGTTATACTGTGTCACAATGAAAAGGTGGGAGGCAGCATTTTCCCGTGAATGAGTTTAAACATAAAACCATCCTGGTTACCGGCGCGGCCGGATTTATCGGCGCGTTTTTGTCGGAAGCCTTGCTGCGCAATAACGAAAAGGTGCATGTGGTCGGGATCGACAGCATGAACGATTATTACGAGGTCTCGTTGAAGGAGTACCGCCTGGCAAGGCTTGAAAGGCTTGCGACGGAGCGCGCGGGGCACGGCTGCGGCTTTGCCTTCGTGCGCGGCAACCTGGCTGATCGGACGACGGTGCAGCAGCTTTTTGCCGATTACCGACCCGATGTTGTTGTCAATCTCGCGGCCCAGGCCGGCGTGCGCTATTCCATTGACCACCCCGACGTGTACATCGAATCCAACCTGATCGGGTTTTACAATATTCTGGAGGCCTGCCGCCACTCCTATGACGGCGGTGAAAAGGGTGTGGAGCATTTGGTTTATGCTTCCAGCTCCTCCGTCTACGGCAACAACAAAAAGGTGCCGTATTCCACCGACGACAAGGTGGACAACCCCATCAGTCTCTACGCCGCCACCAAGAAGTCGGACGAGCTTTTGGCCCACGCCTATTCCAAGCTCTATGATATTCCCAGCACGGGCCTGCGCTTTTTCACGGTATACGGTCCCGCGGGTCGGCCCGACATGGCCTACTTCGGCTTTACCAACAAGCTTCGCGCCGGACAGACCATCGAGATCTTCAACTACGGAAACTGCAAGCGCGACTTTACCTATATCGACGACATCGTGCAGGGGATTCAGCTGGTCATGGCCAAAGCGCCCGAACGCAAAAAAGGGGTGGATGGCCTGCCTGTTCCGCCTTATGCGGTGTACAACATCGGCAACAGCCACCCGGAGAATCTGCTGGACTTTGTGCGCATCCTTTCGGAGGAGCTGGTAAGCGCCGGGGTCCTGCCCGCGGATTACGACTTTGACGCGCACAAGCGTCTGGTCCCCATGCAGCCGGGTGACGTGGAAATCACCTATGCCGATACGACGCCCTTGGAGCGGGACTTTGGTTTCAAGCCCTCGACCCCGCTGCGGGAGGGGCTGCGGCGCTTTGCCGGATGGTATAAAGCGTACTACGAAGGATAAGGAGAGCATTATGAAGATCGCGGTTGCCGGTGTCGGATATGTCGGCCTTTCGCTGGCGGTGCTTCTGTCGCAAAAGAACGAGGTCTGGGCGGTCAGCACCACGCCTGCCAAGGTGGAGAAAATCAATCATGGCCAGTCGCCCATTGTCGATGCAGAAATTCAGGACTTTCTGGCCCACCGCAAGCTGAACCTGAAAGCTACCACGGATAAGCAGGCGGCCTACCGTGACGCGGCCTTTGTCATTGTGGCCACGCCCACCAACTATGACCCCAACCTCAACTACTTTGATACCTCCGCCGTGGAGGACGTCATTGAGACGGTGCTGTCTGTGAACGACACGGCCACCATCGTCATCAAATCCACGGTTCCCGTCGGGTATACCGAGCGCGTGCGGAAGCAGTACGGCTGTCAGCAGATCATTTTCTCACCGGAGTTCCTGCGGGAGGGGAGCGCGCTGTATGATAATCTCCACCCTTCGCGGATCATTGTAGGCGCGCCCATGGACGATCCTGCCATGCAGGAGGCGGCGCACGCCTTTGCCGCGCTTTTGGAGGAGGGGGCCGAGGACGAGCAGGTCAGGGTCCTTTTCACCAATCCTACCGAGGCCGAGGCGGTCAAGCTTTTTGCCAACACCTATCTTGCCCTGCGTGTGAGCTATTTCAATGAGCTGGACACCTATGCCGAGGCGCGCGGACTGAACACCCGGCAGATCATCGAGGGCGTGTGCCTGGACCCGCGTATCGGCGCCCATTACAATAACCCCTCCTTTGGATACGGCGGCTACTGCCTGCCGAAGGACACCAAGCAGCTGCGCGCCAATTATCAGGACGTGCCGGAGAATCTGATCTCTGCCATCGTGGAGAGCAACCGTACCCGTAAGGAAGTGATCGCCAACAGCGTGCTGAAAAAGGCGGGCTTCTTTGACGGCAAGCGCGACTGCGTCATCGGGGTGTACCGCCTGACCATGAAGGCCGGATCGGACAATTTCCGTGCCTCCAGCATTCAGGGGGTCATGAAGCGCATCAAGGCCAAGGGTGTGGAGATGGTGGTCTATGAACCGACGCTCAAGGAGGACAATTTCTTCAACAGCCGCCGTATCGACGACCTGGACGAGTTCAAGCGCACCTGCGACGTGATCATTGCCAATCGTTTCACCAAGGATTTAGAGGACGTGGCGGACAAGGTCTACACCCGCGATTTGTTTTCCCGCGATTAAAAAGCAAGGCCCTGGATGGTTGTACCATCCAGGGCTGAATTTTATTGAGCGAAGCCCGCGCCGCTATCCAGCGCGCAGGTGGAAAAGAGCATGTCCACTGCCGCGCGGTAGTCGGATAACGTGCGGGATTTCAGGATGGCCTTCCCGGTCTTGCCGCCGTCGGGGAACATGCACAGCATGTAAAACCAGAGCTCCTTCATCCGGGCGATCGTGTGCTGCGGCGCAAGCCCGGCGGCAAGATACGCGTCAAGCAGCGCGTCATGGAAGGCGTGCAGCTCCTCCGCTTGCAGGGGAGCGCCGCCCTTGCACATGCGAAAGAGCGCGGGATTGGCGACCGCGCCGCGGCCAAGCATCACCTGTGTCAGCGTGGGGAACCGATCTGCTAAAAGCTGCAAATCCGCCGGTGTAAAGATATCCCCGTTATAAGCGACCGGGAAGGGACTGCCCTCCAGCGCCAGAGCAAAGCTTTCCCGGTCAGGCGTACTCTTGTACATCCCGGCCCGGTCTCTTGCATGCAGAATCAGCAGGGACAGGGGATAGCGCCGGTAAACCCTCAGAATTTCCGACAGCTCCGCCGTGCTGTTTAAGCCCATGCGCGACTTGACCGACACCCGCAGCGGGCAGCGGGTGAAGATTTCCTCCAGGCAGTGATCCAGTGCATCCAAATCGGCCAGCATGCCCGCGCCCTTGTGCTTGGCGACCACCGTGCCCGAAGGACAGCCGACGTTCAGGTTGACCTCCTCATAGCCCAGCTGCTCCAGCTCCTGCGCCACGGCCAGAAAGGGAGCGGCGTGATTGCAAAGGATCTGGGGCACCAGGCGCAGACCGCGGTTGTTTTCCGGCAGGATATCCCGGAGACTGCCGGTCTTGAACCGGCCGCTGCCGTCCGGCGCAATGAAGGGCGCATAATACCGGTCTGCGCCGGGGAACAGCTGTGCGTGTGTTGTGCGAAAAATGCTGTAGGTCACGCCCTCCATCGGGGCAAAGCTCAGTTCCATTGCGCCCTCCAAATCGCTTGATGGTGAAACTATACAGGAAAAAACCGACTTTGAAAAGGAAAAGTTTTTAGAACATACACAAATTCCCTTGACACATGGCGTATAATACTTAGTTAGTAATTGCAAACCCAGGGGGAATGATTTGTGAAGCATCCGGCTCTTGCGAGAGTATTTTCGGTCGTATTGACGATTCTCAGCCTGATGATGGCCGCCAACGGTGCGGTCGGCCTGCGCAAGGCGGAGAGCGAACGGGAAGACAGACTGGCCTATGTCGATAAATACCAGGGACGAATTGAAAACTATCTTGCGCTGGATGAGGAACTGAGCAATTCCATCAGCTATGATGAGGCTTTGGAGGCGTTCCAGAAAATGCAGGAGCAGCATGACAAGGACGCGTCTCAGCACCGGACGGATACCGCGCTCTATACCGCCGAGAAAGGCGGTAATCTGATGGGCGCCGATCTGATCTGGGAAGCGATGCCCGAGCTAAAGAGCGCGCGCCTCCAGATGGACAACGCGAAGCGGCAGTTTGACGGAATGAATTCGGCCTACAACGCGGTAAAGGGAGACATTCAGGAGATTGCGGCTCAGGCGCGCAATGACGCGGCCAACAGCGGAAACGAAGGGGCTGCGCTGCAGGAAATCGTCAATCGCTTTGCGACGCTGCTGAGCGCGGAGCCCAAGCTGCCGGAAGGTTTTTCCGTACCTGAGGAGCCTGGGGAGCCGGTGGAGGAGCCCGCCGCGCCGACGCTGACCGAACCCACAGCCCCGGAGGGGGCGCGGCCGGAGCCGCCTGTGGTACCTGGGGAGGATGCTGACGATGAGACGCTGGCGGCTTATCAGGCGGAGCTGGAAGCATACGAAATCGAGATCGCACCGTGGAACCAATACGATGCGGAGCTGGCTGAATATAACGGCGCCATGAACGCGTATGAAGCAGAGCGGGCTGCCTATGAGACGTATCTTGCGAATGCGGCGGCTTACGAGGCCGCGGTCCAGCAGCAGGCGGAATATGATGCCGCGCATGCGGCCTGGGAGGAACAGGTCGTGGCAGCGGTGAATGAGCTTCCGCTGTCCCAGAGCATCGGGGCGCTCGAGAATCTGGGCCAGGATCTGCAGACCCTGGCGGATAGGGCTTCCGCGCTCTATCAAACCTTCAGCCAATATGCGGATGGTCTCGGCGGCATGAGCATTCCGGGCGTGGACCCGTCCGTGGTCCGAAAGCTGTCCAATTATGCGCAAATGGACCCCAGCACGATGACGGAAGAGCAGCTTCTTGCCGCAGCTAAGGACATTGCCGCCACGCTGCAATCCATGTCCGGGGCTTTCTCCCAGATCAGCGGCGGAGTTGCAAGCATTGACGGGCTGCTGGCCAAGGCGAAGGCACAGCTCGATGCGGCAGACCGTGCCCTCAAGCAGGCGGAGGGTCAGGTTAATTACCAGCTGGCCATGATCTGGTTAAACCTCGGTGAGCTGGAAAAGGACGCCGAACGGCTGGCCGAAGAGAAGCTCGTGCTGGCTGACGAGGCTGAGCTCCTCTCTAAGAAGCTTCTCGAGACGGATGAGCTGCGCGATCTGAAAAACCGGCACGCCACGGCAAGGCAGCTGCTTGTCAATGTGCCGGAGATCAAAGCCCTGTATCTGGAGACGGACGATCTGGCTGCAAGCGCCGCAAGCTATTTGACCGATTACGGCGAACGAACGCAGCAGCTCTACCACGGAAAACAGCTGCTGAATATCCTTGCGATCATTGGCGGTCTGGCAGGTGTCGCGGGGATCCCCGCCGCCTTTGAGAAGACGCGCAGCCGTTTCCTGCTGATTGTTCCCGTGCTGCTTTGCCTGGGCTGCGCCGTGGGCGCGGACGGCATCAACATGAACCTCGGCCTGGGACAGATGTATACGGCTCTGGTCACCGCAATCTTCGCACTGATACAGCTGCTGACCATCCTTCCAAAGCAAAAGACATTTCCTGCTGACGAAGCAGCATAAGAAAAGAGAAGGCTGATTGCCTTCTCTTTTCTTGCTTATGCGTGTTTCTCGTCTCTTTCATAGTCGCCGTGGACACCGCCGGATTTGGAGAGCAGCCGGATATCGGTGATTTCCATATCCCGCTGGACCGCTTTGCACATGTCGTAGACGGTGAGCGCTGCCGTGCTTACCGCGGTCAGGGCCTCCATCTCAACGCCGGTGCGTCCGTCACAGCGGACGGTGGCTTGAATCTCCACCGAAAGCCGTTCCTCGTCCAAATGCAGCTCCAGATCGATCCCGTCGATCAGGATCGGGTGACACATGGGAATCAGATCGGGCGTACGCTTGGCGCCCATGACGCCCGCAACCTGTGCCACCGTGAGGACATCTCCCTTTTTTACGCCTCCCGTCTGAATCAGGCGGAAGGTGTTTTCGTTGACCAAAACCCGCGACGCGGCGACTGCCGTGCGCCCGGAGACAGGCTTTGCGCCGACGTCTACCATCTTCGCCCGGCCTTGTTCGTTGAAGTGTGTGAAGTCCGCCATGCTTTAGCCTCCGATCTGATTCATATTGCGGCCCGAACGACTTCGATTGGCGGCATCCAGCTCGCCGTGCCATGATGGCTTGCGCCAGATCGCGCGCTCAATTTCACGTACCATGCCTGCGTCGTCCAGTCCCTTGAGCGAGTATTCGTCGCCCGAGTGGAGGCAGGGCTTGAGCTTTCCGTCGGCGGTCAGGCGGATGCGATTGCAGGCGGCACAAAAGTGCGCGCTGACAGGACTGATCAGACCGATTCTGCCCAAAGCGCCGGGCAGCCGGTAGAGCCTGGCCACACCGCCGTCGGCCGCCTCCGAAACTGCTTCGGGCAGCTTGTCGAGCACTGTGGTGCAGGGAATATAGGCATCCGGCCCGAAATCGCGGTTGCCGTCCATGGGCATCAGCTCGATGAAGCGCATGTCGAGGGGATAGCGCCGGGTCAGCTCAGCCAGGGCGGGAATTTCATCGTCGTTGAAGCCCCCGATCAGCACCGCATTCAGCTTGATCTTTTCAAAGCCTTCAGCCAGTGCGGCGTGGATTCCGTCGATTGCCTGGCTTAACTCGCCGCAGCGGGAAATATAGCGATACTTTTCCGGGTCCAGCGTATCCAGGCTGATGTTCAGCCGTTTGACTCCGACCTCGCGCAGCGGACCGGCAAGCGAGGGAAGGAGAATACCGTTGGTAGTGATGCACAGTTCTTCGATCCCCGGTACGGAAGCGGCGCGCCGACAGATGGATACGATGTTCTTTTTGATCAGCGGTTCGCCCCCGGTGATGCGCAGCTTTCGGATCCCGAGGGAGGCGGCGGCCTGCACTGCACGGATCATCTCATCCTCGGTGAGCATCTCATCGTGGGATTTCTTCACGATCCCTTCCGCAGGCATGCAATAACGGCACCGGAGGTTACATAGCTCTGTCACAGACATGCGCATATAGTTGATTTCACGTCCGCACTGATCGATCATGCCGCATCCTCCTCGCTTGTATCAAGAGCCAAAATACCGATTACTGACATTATAGCGGTTTTCCTCTATGCTTACAAGTCCTCTTTTTCGTCCGACGGCAGCGTATGCCGGGAAGCGATCAACGATAGATTGCTCGTCCCAAATGCTTCAAAAATCAGAAGTATACACACAATTTTTACAAAATAAAGGAAAAGACTATTAACATTTTCCACTTCCCGTGCTAAAATACAAGTTACGCAAAAAGGTGGAAGTTATTGACGCTTCTGTTGATTTCCTCCTACTAAAATAAAACTGAAAAATATTTTAAAAATACGCAGAAATTCTTTGAAACTATATTGTAATTTTTTGGCTTGTGTGGTAGTATTATGTAAGCCATTCTTATTATGCAGCGTTCTCTGCCCTTTTGAGGCGGATATGCGTTTGTGCGCGGGGGCGTATGTGATATGACAGAGAAAGAACTACATAAGCTTTCGCGTGAAAACCTGCTGCAGCTTCTGCTTTCACAGAGCCGTGAGGTGTCCCGTCGGAAGGAAGAATACAGCAGCCTTCTTGACGCGAAGTCCGAGCTGGAATCCGGCTATGAGCGCCTCAAGGCCAAGCTGGATGAGAAGGACGAAACCATTGAACGTCTGAAGGATAAGCTCAATGAGAAGGACGCGCTGCTGGAGAAGCTGAAGGGGCGTCTGGATGAAAAGGACGCGCTGCTGAACCAGCGGGAAAGTACCCCCTCCGTTATATGCGATGACCGTGCCGTGACCATGGAAAAGGAGAACGACCGGCTGCAGCTGCTGCTCACGGCCCAGACGGACGAGCTGGAGCGTCTGCACCGGGAGCTTTCCGGGCATGAGGAAGAACTGACTAAGCTGCGGGATACGCAAAATGCTGCGGAGCCGGAAGATTGGCTCGATCTCGATTTGGTGATCGAGGAGTTTAATGAGAAGAACCGGGCGCTGCGTGACCTGCTGGACACGAAGGATGCGCAGATTGCCGCGCTGCACAGCCAGCTGGAAAACTCCGAGGGCTTTATGACAGAGATCCGCGATGAGCTCCGCTCGTTGCATGCGGCTTTTGATCAGGGCGACGCAAACGGCACCGCGCTTTTGCGCGAGGAGAATGAGCGCCTGAAGAATACCGTGGCGGAGAAGGACGCGCTGATTCGTGCGCTTGTCGCCCGGTCGGGACCTTCGGAAACCGGAGAGTCTGGCCGCCGCCCGCGTCTGTGGGAACGCGGCTGACAGATTTTGGATACTGATCCGCTTGCATTTGCGGCGGTCGAGGATAGAGCATGGAAGAGAAAGAAATGCAGCTTCCTTCTGTTGAGGAGCTCGAGGCCGAGCTGAAAAAGGAGCGTCATAAACGCAGCTATACCCGTGCGCTGCGCAGCACGTTGTATTCTTTGCTTGTCGTGGTTGCGGCGGCGGTGATCATTTCGATGCTGCTTCTGCCCGTGATGCAGATCAGCGGCGAATCGATGACCGATACGCTGTTTGACAAGGACATCGTGGTTGCGGTGAATAACGCCAAGTTTTCCCGCGGCGATGTGATCGGCTTTTATTTCAACAACAGCATTTTGATCAAGCGTGTGATCGCCACCTCCGGCGAGTTCGTGGACATTGATGCCGATGGGAATGTCTATGTCGACGGCATGCTGATCGATGAACCCTATGTTACAGAAAAATCTCTGGGCGAGTGCAACATCAGCCTGCCCTATCAGGTGCCGGATGGAAAGTGCTTCGTCATGGGCGACCACCGCGAGACGAGTGTGGACAGCCGCAACACCGCGGTTGGCTGCGTCAGCAATGACGCGGTGGTTGGCCGCCTGCTTTTCCGGGTCTGGCCGTTTCAATCGATTGGACCTGTAAAATAATTACAATTTTAAAATATCTATTAATATATTATAGATGGAAGGGAGAACACCTATGGGTGAGTCTCTGCGGAAACAACTGGAACAACTGATTCGGGATCGCAAGCAGCATCAGCGTTGGCTTGCGCTGTTTCTGTGCCTTGCGCTGCTGTTTGGCCTTGGCACGACAGCGGCGCTGTCTGTCACGGGTCAGGCGATGATATATAAAGACCGTGCTTTAACCTGCCCGGTGGAGAGCGGGACAGTGGCGCATACCCATAACGCCGACTGCTACGACGCCGATGGCGTGCTGGTCTGCCCGTTGGAGGAGCTGCCGGCCCATGTCCACGATGACAGCTGCTACACCGCGGTGTCTTTGCTTGCCTGTGGGCTGGAAGAAAACCCCAGCCATGAACATACCGAGGACTGCTATGACGAGACGTCGGAGCTGATCTGCGGCATGACCGAGGGCGAGGGTTCCCATACCCACACCGACGCCTGCTATACTGAGACGGTCGAGTTGACCTGTGACCGGCTTGAGTTGCCTGTCCATGTCCATGGCGAGGGCTGCTTCACTGAAATTGAACAGACGGCCGAAGAAACCACCGCTCCCGAGGAGAGTGCGGCGCCCACCGAAAGCCCGGCACCCAGTGCCGAACCCGAGGAAAGCGACGAAGAGCTTGAGGAGCAGGTGGATATTGACCGTTCTATTCTGCGTATCCCGGCCGAGGCTGACGGTGAGGCTGACCTGGAAGACGCTGCGTTCTGGGAAGAACTGTTCAGGGGCTTTGAGATGAGCGGCAACTGGGCGACCGATGTTCTGGCTGTTGCTGAAAGTCAGCTCGGCGTGGGCGAGAGCAAGGCCAATTATGCCGTCAACGCGCAGGGCGAGCGCAAGGGCATCACCCGCTTTGGCCAGTGGTATGGCATCCCTTACGGCGATTGGTGCGCCATGTTTGTCTCCTTCTGCCTGAGCTATGCCGGTGTGCCCGACATGCCCATTGACTGCAGCTGCCAGAATTGGATCAAGTCCCTCGTCGAGCGCGACATGTACGGCGCTGCCGCCTGGTACACGCCGAAGGCCGGTGACATTGTCTTCTTTGACTTCGATCAGGATGACTTTGCCGATCACGTGGGCCTGGTTTCTGCCATTGATTTTGAAGCCAACACGCTGACCACCATCGAGGGCAACCGCACCGATGTGGTCGAGCGCTTTGTCCTTGACCGTAACGATGCCTCCATCATGGGCTACGGTGCGCTGCCGGTCAACCCCAACCCTGTGCCCTATGTGTACGGGGAGGATCAGGCTGTCGCTGAAGAACCGGTTGAGGAAACTCCGGCCGAGCCTGAGACGGTGGCCGAGCCTGAGACCGAGTCCGATACGGCGATTGAGGATAACACGACCGAGACGCCCGAAACCGTCGCCATGCCTGCCGTGCATTTTGAAGATACGGCGGCAACGGTGACTGTTGTTGTCGATGCGCCGGAGGGTGCCTTCCCCGCGGGGACGGAGATGAAGGTTTCCGCCGTCAGCGCCGGCAAGGTGGTTCCCGCGGCGTCCGAAGTGATCGACGGCCAGATCGTCGGTGTCGAGGCGGTCGACATTTCCTTCTATTATAATAATGAAGAGATCCAGCCCGCGCTTCCCATCCGTGTCAGCCTGAGCTCCCGGCAGCTGGCGCAGCAGGAGGAGAGCCACCTGCTCCATCTGAGCGACAGCGGCGACGTCCAGGTGCTTTCCGATGCGGAGAGCGTCGACGGCGGGCTGAGCTTTGACGCGCCCAGTTTTTCGGTCTATGCCCTGGTTTATACCGTGGATTTCTCTTACTCCGTGGACGACGAAATTTATCAATTTTCGCTTTCCGGAGGCGAAAAAGTCGCATTATCCGACCTGATCGAACTGCTGGGTATCATTCGGGGTACGAACTATGAGAGCGTTGAGGCGTTTATTGCACATGTAAGTGACGTAAAATTCAGCGACGAGAACCTTGTTAAAGTTACACATAAGACCCCGACGCTTGGTATATTTGGTAAAGAGGACTGGGTGCTGGAGAGCATTAACCCGTTCGACACAGTCGAATATCTCACGCTCGCTATGGATAATGGTGATGTAATAAGTATTCGTGTGACTGACGATCAGGTGACCATTACCTCTGATTTGAAGCCGATTGCCTCTATAAAATCCATCGACGGAGCTGTGGACAACGGTGATGGGACATATACCGTTGTGGCAGGTGAGACATATACCATCAAGATGCATTTCGAGGAAACAGATTCGATCCAGGCAAACATGGACGGCTCTGTAACTTATCAGTTGCCTGACGGGTTCAACTTCACAGGCAGCAAGTCAGGCAAAATTGAACTCGAAGTTTCCGCTGGCCATTATGCGGAGGCAACCTATACAGTTAGTGATAATGGTCTGATTACCTTCACATGGGATACTTCCGATCCTGACTATGATGCATTGAAAGCATCCGGATATATGACCTTCGATTTTGATTTGACCGGACAGTTCGATGGTTCAAGTGCGGAACTGTCATTTACTAGTACGACTACTGGTACTGTCAATGTCGAGACCGGTGGACATCTGGATATCAGCAAGAGCGGCTCTTATAACGCTGAAACCAATCAGGTCGAATACACGGTTACGGTCACAGGAACTGGCGTGAATAACAATGTTGTGGTTCAGGATACTATTTCTGGGGACGCCCTGACCTTTAACAGCATTACAGAAATAACATCAAACAAGAAAGGCACGGTTACCCCGAGCTCCCAGTCTATAAATAGCAAAGGCTTTAGCATGACCTTCGGTAATGTGGCTAACGGGGAGACAATAGCGATCAAATACACAGCTGATGTGGACCTTTCCAAGTTGGCAGGTGCCACAGATGAGCAAAAGCTGACATTTACAAAGAATACTGTTCAGACAACAAGCGATCATCAGACTGATCCTAAGACAGCTGAGTCTAATCTTCAGTATAATATCGGAATTTCAGATGTTAGCAAGCAGGCTGTAGAGAAGGGCGAAGTTGGCAGTGATGGAAAGCAGACGATTTCTTGGGAGATCAATGCAAACCGTAACGCTAACATCTCCATGAATGGGCAGAGCATTACCGACACAATCAGGGCCGATTCCCGCGACAGGCTGCACTACAGTGGAGCCGGTATCTATGTAACAAAGCGTGATAAGGCTGGAAATGTTGTTGGAACAGAAAGACAGCTGGTCACATGGGCAGAGCTGGGCATTACAGATCCTTCATCCGCATTTACCTGGACCTATTCACCGACTGACACAACACCGTACTGGTATCAGATCGATTATGAAACTGTGGCTGACAGCAGCGGTCTGATCAGTAACAAAAACCTTAACAACGATGTTGACGGAGGTTATGGAAGTCACAGCGGCGGCCAGACAACGGTTGGCCCTCTTGGCGGTGGCATTGGCCTGAAGAAACAGGCCGTAAAAACTGATCTTGCAAATAAGGAAGTCACCTGGGAGATTACCGTTAATGTTCCCAAGGAGGGCTTGGATTCGTGCGTCGTCAGGGACATACTGCCTGCGTATATTATTGATAATTCTACCACGCCTTATGTGTTCGCAGGAAAAGACTCGCTGGTCAGTGTCAGCGTTACCAGTGGTTTGGAAGAAGGAGAGAGCTTTACTCAGGAGACCGGGACCTTTGAGGATGGCCGCAGCTATGTGGAATTGACATTCCATAAGACGAATTCTGATGGTACAACTTCTGATGGCTTGTCTTCCTCAAGTGCGACGAGAAAAGTTCGGATACATGTTGTTACAAAACTTGATAATGACTTCCTGAAATATGCCGAAGAGCATCCCGATGATTATAATGCAAGAATACATACCAACAATGTTGAGATGTGGGCAAACAGTGAGGTGTTTTCTGATCAGGCTTCTGTTCAGATTGACGAGAGCAGCCCGTCAATTTCCAAGAGCCATGCTGACATTGAGAAGAGTGACGGTGGACCTGAAACCGTCATGGTCAAGTATTATGTGACTTTGACGGGTGTTAACGACAGTACGAAATTCCCGATTGTACTAACAGATACATTTAATAGTAAGTACTTCTCTTTTCAGGATCTGAATGACACTAATTTTAACAGTAGCAACGGCTATCTTTACGGTACGGATATCAATACACCTAAAGGCGGTACAAAAGGCAGCAGCCGTGTTGTTGAGGAGACCACGCCGGGCACGCTGACCATTACATTAAACAAAGATGACCTTCCGAAGAATGGTTCAGACTACTATCCGTTGTATGTCGTTCAGTATTATCTGAAAGTCAAGGATGCTGCAACGCTGATTCGCCTGAATAATGATGCGGTGCAGCAGCCCAATGGAACGGTTACGTTTGTCAACCGTGTGACAAGTGATGATTTTGGCACTGCCACGGATACCGTCGATTATCAGGTTCCGATGCTCACAAAAGATCTGTTGAAGAACACCAAGATTGAACTTGATGCGACGACAGGTATGTATAAGGGTACATTTGAGATTGATGTAAACCCGGATGCGAAGACGATCGGCGATGAAGCTACATTAACGCTAAAGGATACTACAAAGAATCTGAGTATTGTGTATGATACGATCCGTGTTTATGAAGCGGACGGTACGACGGTGTGCTCAGATGCAGAGTGGAATCGTAGCGGTTATAGTATTGTCTATACCCTGCCCAATAGCCGTCACTTAAAGATTCGCTATGACGTTATTGTGACTGGATCTGGTGAGGTAAAGTGGGAAAACTCTGCTGAACTGAATGGCCAGGAGATCACAAAGACAGGAACGCAGGATATGTCTGCGGCAGGCAATGGCTCCGGGTATAGTTATAAGATTGATATCTTAAAGCACGACAAGGATGATCTGACAAAAACGCTTCCAGGTGCTAAGTTTACATTGTATAGATGGACTGGCAGCCAGGAATATACTGGTCAGGATATGCTTGCCTATTCAGATCTCACAAAGTACGGTCATTTGTGGGATATAATCCGATCCGATCTTGTGACTGAAAGCAATGGTATTGCGGGACTCGATCATGAAACAGAGGGCGAGGGTGGTCATCTTCGCCGTGATACATGGTATATGCTTGTGGAGACAGAATCTCCGGAGGGATATGATAAAGCAAGCTATAACCCGATATTTAAGATTGCGAAAGATGGTCAGGCTGACTACAGCAATTACACCTATGTAAATGGAGATACTCTGGCCATCAGAAACAGCCAGACCCCGCCGACCAAAGCTAATATCACAGCGACAAAGGTTTGGACAGGGGATAGTGATGATACCTCTCTGCGCAAGCCTGTTACGCTGCATCTGTATGCCGATGGCGTTCCGTATGCGGATTATAAGGACAGCGATAAGCGGCCGCTTGCAAGCAGGACGGATACGGACGTAACCCTGTCGGACGATAATAATTGGTCTTATACATGGTCAAATCTGCCGGGCGGACCGACTTACACCGTGAAGGAAGATGCTGTGCCGGGTTATGTGACTTCCTATTCGCCGACTTATGGTCTGGTGAATGATGGCACGATCACTGTGACCAATGCCAAACGTCAGAATAAGACCGCGATCCATGTCGAGAAGGAGTGGAACGGAACACCGACTGCTGATGTAACGCTGCAACTGAAGAGGAACGTTGTGCCGAATGCAACCATCAGCATTTATGGACAGAACAAGAGAGTGTTCGTCTCGGCTGACAACTTTGCCGTAGGAGACAAAGTTCATCTTGAGTTCAATGCTTCTGAAAATGGCTTTATCTCAGGATATAAGATTTATAACGCAAGATCAAACGAGGTTCTTGTTGAAAACAAAAAAACCGAGAATGCTGAAGATAAATATGTACTGCATCAGAGTCAGGACTTCACAGTCCCAAGTGATGGAATCATCATTGTAATCGACGATGTTGATGGCGATATCAACAGCTGGAATGCAAACTGGGCCTTTGGCGAGAAGAAACCTACGGTAGCACTCTCCTCAAAAGGGGAAGGCGCAACAGCCATCGAGGACTCCGTCTACACCCTCGAAAACCACACTGTCACTCTGAATGCCGATAACAATTGGCAGGCAGATATTGATAACCTCGCGCTCAGTGACGAGGATGGTAGTTATACCTATTTCGTAACAGAGACAGGCGTTAACGATAATGATCGGACTCCGGAGGAAGCTGGCTATACTGTTACATACGATAACAATGACGGCATCACCAAGGGTACGATTAAGGTTACGAACAGCAAGGAAGAGCCGAATAAAACCACCATCACCCTCAACAAGAACTGGAGCGGAAATAACCACGGTGGCAATACCGAGGTCAGCTACGAGATTTATCGTACAACCACTCAGCCGACCTATCATACGGTTACGCTGACATATCCGGAAGAAGTTGATAATGACACTGGGCATACGGACATTTCAACGACCAAGACGAAGACCTACCAGGTTCTGGATGGATCGGATGTTGAGCTGTTCGTCACTCACGCGTGGTGGGATCCGTATCCGAGTGAGCTCTATGATGTTAAGGTCAACGGTGAAGTTAAGCACTTTGACGCGCAGCATTCTTCTTCCAGAGAGATAACGTTGTACAGCTGGGTCAAGTATGAAGAGCATATCTTCACGATTGACAACATCACAGCCGATACGACGATCGAACTGGATTATAAGAATCTGAACGCAGAAGAGTTCATGGAGCCGGTTCTGGAAGAGCGCCCGCAGCACACACTTGGTGAGCCATATAAAACGGGGACCATCAGCGGTGGCGGAAATAACTGGACAACTACGATTACAGACCTGGATAAGACGGATGAAGACGGCCATCCCTACTACTATTTCATCTACGAAACCGATCTGGATATGGATGACACAACGGATCTGACCAGATTCGATACCAGTTATTCCCACCAGTATGTGGACGCAACAAGCGATGACCGGACAGTTACGATCACAAACACGATCCGACCGGAATATACCTGGCTGCAGGTGCATAAGGTTTGGGAGAATGTAGAAACCACGCCGGATAGTGTTGATGTCGTTCTGTACAGAAGGTTAAAGACTGAAACTGGTAAGCCACACTGGTACGATCAGATCAAGATTGTGCCGGAAGGTCTGAAGGAAGCGGTTGATGCCACGAAGTGGAATCAGGACCTTCACGAAACCTGGTCTGCCGGTTGGTATGCCCTGAGTCCGGACTATGATTACTTTATCGCCGAGACAAATGTTAATGGTGAGTGGTACTCGAATGCAAACTACTTCATCAATTATACAGATGCAAGCGGCAATGCAATCACACCGGAAACTTATGAAGGTGATAATAACAGGTATTATCCGGTACAGACTGGTGCTGTAAGCGGTTACCATCATGCCACGATCACGAATTCCAATACGCAGGTCAACTTTGAAAAGAAGTGGGCTGGTGCTGTCGAGGGCAAATTTACCATCGATGGCGTGGCGTATACACAAGATGATTTCGTCATCGAAGTGCAGCTGAAGCAGTACATCAACGGCAGCTCGACCGCGGCAGATCCGATGAAGGCATCTGATCAGTATAATGCGTCACAGACCATGACGCTTGATGGTGCGGCGGATAGTAATCCGACTGGCAAGTATTATGAGAATGAGCCTTGGCATTTTGTGTGGAAGGGTCTGCCCGCAATCGGTATGGATACAAGCGGTAATCGTGAGGACTATACCTACAAAGTCGTTGAGACCGGCGTATATCTGAAGGGGACTGACGGAAAGAAGACAGGTGATAACCTGCTCGATACCGGCATCTTCAGACAGACGACCTCGGCTGACGGCAAGACGATTACGAATACCTTTGTAGAAGCCGAAGTTCCTACAACTGATGTCACTGTCAAAAAGGCTTGGTCGAATAAGGATGGATCAGATCGCTGGCCCGCGGGCTTGGAAGTTGAAATGACTCTGTACAAGGTGCCGGTCACAGATTCTTCTGATGATGGCGAGGACGGTACATCTGCCGGCGAGATTGTCACGGGATCTGGGATAACGAATCCGGTTACCCTTTCAGCCACGCAGCCTCAATATAAGTGGGAAAACCTGCCTGAACTTGACGAGACTTCTTTCAAATATGTTGTCAAAGAGGAAGTTTTGGTTGGATATACCACATATGCAATTCAGGCTGATGGCAGCTCCGTTGCCTCTGATACAGCGGCTGTGGTTGAAGGTGAAGCATCCTTTACCAATAAGGAAAATGACAATGGTAAAGTTGCTATTCAGGTCACCAAGAACATCAAAGGCTCCAATGACGAGAAGATCGATCTCTTCAATGACGTGACCAATCGCTTCACGATCAAGACGAAATCGGATGATTCGCCTGCGAGTGTGGTTGGTGCACACAAGGGCGAGCATGATGCGGCGGATACGAAGAATTATGCTGCTGGCTATACCGAAACCACGGAAAAGCCGAGCACCTTTGATATCACAGTCAGTGGCGCTGAAGCTGGCGAGATTCTGATCAGCAATCGTACGCCGGGTATGTACACCATCACGGAGGATAAGGCCAGCATCCCGGATCAGATTATTGATAAGTACGGCAAGGTCTGGACGTACAAAGAGACCCAGATTTTGACCGAGTATGCTTGGCGCAGCAACGAGGATGGCAGCGGATATCACTACAGCGACAAGTTCACGAAGGAGAGCGGCGACTACACCGCCATCCCGGAAATCGCCGGTTCTTATGGTGAGGACCTGTACAACGGCCGACTGGACTTTGTGGTTAACAACATCTACGAATCGACGGATGAAAATGTTGAAGTTGAGACGCTGAATATCCAGCTGAACAAGGCATGGGATAGAGGAGGAGATGCAACACCGCCCGAGAGTGGCTCTGTCACATTTGAACTGCATCAGGTTGCGACGACGACTATTACCGAAACAGGTGATGATGGTGATGGTGATAATGAATCCAAAGAAATAACCCTACGAGTAGGTAAGAAGCCATCTTGGGGTAGTGCCACGATCCTTCATGAGTATGCGGTTGAACGAGGAACAACGGTCAACGTTTCTTACTCATACAGCGATAATTACTCAAATAATGGAGGAAACAAAGCATATACAATTAATGGAGGTGCAAGCCAGCCATTAAATTCCGGCTCAGGTATAATTAGTGTTCCTATACCTAATAGCGGTATTGCTGAACTTATTCTATCAGACGATTGGGGTGGAAGTGATTTAAACAGTGCCACACTACCTGGATATGAAGATCTGTTAGGTAAAGGAGATATTGGCTCTGGTAGTTCCGGAAACACAACCACACTGCCGTCTGTCACCGATCCCGACGGTAGCGGTTTCCCGAAGACCATCACTCTGACGGCAGCTGAAGACGGAGACGTGTGGAAGCACCTTGAAAAAGATTTGCTGTCGAAGACGGTGAGTACCGATGGAAACACAACGAAGACCACGACCTATAAGTACTATCTGGTCGAAACCGGTCGTACAGGTTTGGCATCGGCTTATACCAGCCTCAGCTTTGACGGTATGGGCAGTGAATCCAATCCGATCAGTGCCAGCGAGAAGAATACGACAGTAACAGTATCAGCCACAAACTCTGTTCCGAAGCCAGACGAGAAGTTCATCACGATGCATAAGCAGTGGCTCGATCAGGATGGAAATCCGATGACAAATCATCCGGATGAAGTACTTGTGGATGTTTATCGTGTTAAACTGCCTTCGGGTGTTGGTGCTGCGGGCGGTGTTAGCTTTGTGACGGAAGGTGACATCTACGGAGTTGTTGGAAGCAGAGATACATGGAAAGATAACAACAACACTGTTAAGAACAAAGTTATCTTCGAGGCCAATGGGCAGTATTACTATGTTCGTTCCAATGCGCAGACCAATCTGAGCTACAATGATCTTGAGGAATATGTGGGTCAGGTGCAGAGAGGAGAGAAAGTAAGAGGAGACTGGGTTACTAGTATCAGGCCGTCTCCGGTTTATACTCCCGAAGATTTGTTTAATGACGGACAAGGACTGTACATACAGAGAGGCTCTCTGTGTCTCTATAATGGCAAGTATTATGTTTTCTTGGATACAGGAGATTCTTATGGTGGAATAGAGAAATCCAACGGAGGCCCGGGCAGAGAAGGAGGCTGGGAAGAGGTTGCAGCAGGTAAGGTTATTGCTAACCTTAACATCACTCCTCCGGACAATGAATTGCTGATTTCAAAGGAGTCAATAGAGAGTACTTATATTCCTGCGCTCCGCACAAAAATCAATGAGCAGTTGCAGAAGTACAACATGACCTGGTCTGAAGAGGACAGCAAGCTTGTTCGTTATCAGGTAAACGGGAAAGATGTAACAATTCCGATCTCTGAGGTCGATAATTGGGCAACATCGTTTACGGCCGAAGCTGGGTATCTGTATTTCTTCTTCGAGCAGCCTGTGCCTGGATTTACAACCCTTTATGGAAATGAAGAGCACGGTGTATTCAGTCAAACGCAGGCTGTAGTCATCCAGAACCAGACAACCGTCGGCTCTCTGGAAGTATCGAAGAACTGGACTGTCGAAGAAGGTGAAAAAGTCCCTGCGTCTGTCATCTACGCCAAGGTCTATCGTGACAATATCGACATCACGGATGAACTGGCGGCAGATGCGGCAAAGTATGGTCTCAAAGATGGTGACTTCTATCCGAGTGCCGGTCACTACTATCTGAAAGTCCCGGTTAATGGCGCGAAGACATTGCAAGGCCTTCCGATCGCGGCTAATGAGCAGAATGCTAAGGCTTACCAGTATGTTGTTCAGGAACGTGGTTACGGTTCAGGCAATACAGCAGATTATGAGAATGACGTCTGGGATGTTAGCGATGTGTTCGAGAACTACACGACGAAATACTCACAGCGAGAGAACACCGGTACCACTGAGGATGAGCCGAACTATGAATTCGTCGAGAAGTCGGTGACGGAAAGCACTGGCTCCGCAAGCGCAGCCACACCTGTCGGTGCAGTAACTACAGTTACAACGACAAATTCCGAAACGGGCGAGAAAGAGAGCAATATTGTCTTCACAGCCGGTAAGGGCGAAGTGACGATCAACAACGCTACAGAATCCCTCGGCAGCGTGAAGGTAACAAAGACGTTCAGCGGTATTGCCGAGCTTCCGAGCACATTCAAGATCACAGTTTCGTATAGCGATAATGTGACGGCAGATCGTCCGACGGAGCTCAAGCCCTCTGACACTGATGTTGAGAAAACGGGCACTGGGACAGAAGCGGATCCGTATGTGTACACCTGGACGATCAGTGATCTCCCGAAGGGGACTGTGGTGACCTTCAAAGAGTCTGGTTATGAAGAGACGGGGTATACCGTTACGACATCGCCTGACAAGGATAGCAATGGTGACGTAAAGGCCGAAGCCACGGCAGCGAAAACACCGGGTGAAGCAGCCTTTGTGAATACCTATGAGCAGGCAGCCACACTGGACGTTAAAATCATTAAGGTCGACGCGAATACGACAACCAGGCATCTGACCGGTGCGAAGTTTGAATTGTATCGGTACGATGCTGTGGGCGATCCGGCTTACACGGACAAGCGGGATGAAGCCGAGGTCAATACCGACGGCGAGCTGACGTTTGAAGGATTGACGGAAGGCTACTACAAGCTTGTCGAGACCAAGACCCCGGACGGTTATGTCAAGACCACATCTGATCCTTGGTTCCATGTGAAGAGGGAAACGGATGGCACATTGTCTGTTGAGGTTGTAGACGGCTCTGAATCAGTTCTTAGCTATTCCGAAACAGACAAGGCAATTCTGGTTAAGAACACCCCTGGCGTTGCCCTTCCTTCCGCAGGCGGCGCGGGTACGCTGGCGTACCTGCCCGGCGGACTGGGGCTGTTCCTGGGTGCGGCGCTTCTGCTTCTGCTCCGGCGCCGCAGAAGGGGAGGTGAAGCGTAATTTGCTTGTAGCGCAAAGCTTCCCTCCCATCCGGGGCCGTTCCCCGAACCCTGCAAGAGAATTGTAGGGGACGCCGCCCTCGGCGTCCCGGCGGTAACCAATCGGAACATCGTCTGATTCCGGCGAATCCGCATCGGGCCGACGAGGCGCCGGCCCCTACGGGCAAACCGTAACCCCACCCCCGACCCCTGCAAGAGAATTGTAGGGGACGCCGCCCTCGGCGTCCCGGCGGTAACCCACCGGGATATTGCCCGATTTCGGCGAATCCGCATCGGGCCGCCGAGGCGTCGGCCCCTACGGGCAATCCGTAACCCTCCCGCCGACCCCTGCACACCCGACCCCTTGCACCAGTCAAGAAAACAGTCGGCAGAAATAGGCAACAAAAACCAAAAAAAGCATATCTGTTGATTGTTTTCTTGACTGGATCTATGGTATACTACCCCCAGCAAAACAAAATACATATGTAAAGGAAAATGAACGATGAAACAGTTTAAAAAGATTCTGGCCTTCGCGCTGGTTCTTGTCCTGGCGTTCTCCGTCATGAGCCTGAGTGCTTTTGCGGAGGATGAGCCTGCTTATACCATCACAATTGACAACGCAGTTAAAGGAGAAACCTACACTGCGTACAAGATTTTTGATGTAACATACAGTGGAACTAATGATGAAGCAGTGGAACTGCCCGAAGCTCCTGCTCCTGATGGTCGTTCTCTTGCCGCTGCTTATTCCTATTCTATTGTCGAGGATTCAGCATGGTGGAGCACTGTAACATCTAGTGGGACGACGGATTCTGAAACTGGCGTTATTACCGCAAACGGTCTTACTTTTACGCCTACCACAGCCAAGGTCGGTGGAAAGACTGTATATAACGTTGCTGCTACCGCTTCTTTCGATCCAGCAACATTTGCGACACTTCTCGATGGTGCGAAGTCTGAAAAGGACTCTGCTGCAACTGGTGAAGCTAGTGGAACTACCATCACTCTGACAGTTACAACAGCTGGCCCTGGCTACTACTTTGTGGACACTTCTACCGGTTCACTCTGCTCTTTGGATACCACTGAGCCGTCTGCTACCATTCGTGAGAAGAATACTATCCCGTCCGATGACAAGAAAGTTAAGGACGAAGATGATTCCCATGATTATGGCGAACATTCTGACGTGGCTATTGGCGATACGGTCAATTTCCAGATTACTGTTACCGATGGTAAGGGTACTGACAAGCCGATCAAAGTTCACGACGTTATGAGCGATGGTTTGACCCTGAACGCAGATTCTATCGCAATTAACGGTTTGACCAAGGAAACCGACTACATCGTTCTGACACAGTCTTCTAAGACCGCAACCCTTGAAGAAAAAGAATATACAATTGATTCCACTTGCACATTTGAAGTTATCATTTCTGCGGCTAAGGTTAAGGCGCTTGATGAGAATGGCACTTATGTAATCACCTATACTGCAACTGTTAATGAAAATGCTTCTTATGCAGAGAAAGAGACAAACAAGACACACATCGACTACTCTGAGCAGAGCACTCAGGATGTAGAAGTTGAAGTTGAAACCTACAAGGTTGAAATTCTCAAGTATGATGGTTCTGATAGCGCAAAGAAGAACCTCGCCGGTGCAGTTTTCCAGCTGCAGGATTCCAATGGTAATGTTATCAAAGTCGTAGGTTCTGGTACAAACTATCGCAAAGCAACTTCTAGTGATGAAGCCGGAGCTTCCGAGACCTTTACGACTGTTGACTCTGGAAATATCGTGATTGATGGTCTTGATAATGATAAGACATATCTCCTTGAAGAAATCACGGCTCCTGATGGCTACAACAAGCTCACAAGCAAGATTTCTTTCCAACCTACCAAGACTACTACCGAGACGACAACTGGCGAAGAAGAAGAGGCTGTCACTACTACTTCTGTAAGTTACCTTACAGAAGAAGTAGCCAATAATGCTGGCACTCAGCTGCCCTCCACCGGCGGCATTGGTACGACCATCTTCTACGTCATCGGCGGTCTGATGGTTGTCGGCGCTGGCGTGGTGCTGGTCACCAAGAAGCGCGTTGGCGAAGAGTAATAACATTTCGTGTCCAGGGACGGGCTTTCCCGTCCCCGGACATTGCCGCACACATGCTGCCGCCTTCCCGCGGCGTGCGGCGAGCAACGGGGTCATCCCCGGCCAAGCGCAGCAATATGAACATACTGTCTAACCCCTTCGCACGTCATTGCGAGGGCCCGAAGGGCCCGTGGCGACGGCGCATGAAAAAGGCGAAGCCCATCCATAGCCGCGCCTAGTCCCTTTAGGGACAATCCGTACCCCTGCGTGACGATCCGTACCCCCAAACCTTCACCTCCCAGGACGGTCCCATGAACGAACAGGAAGCCCCGAAAAAGAAGAAAAAATCGAATCTGACCACCTGGCTGTTGATTCTCGTCATGCTGCTCGGCATCGCGATCATGGCTTATCCCACGGTCAGCGACTGGTGGAACTCCTTCCACGCCACCCGCGCCATCGTCTCTTACTCCCGTCAGGTGGACGAGACGGACGCCGCTGAGTTGGCCGCCATGATCCAGGCCGCCCACGACTATAACGCGGGCCTGCTGCAAAAGGAGAACCCCTACGCCATGACCGAGGAGAACCTGGCCGAGTATAATTTGCTGCTCGACCTCTCCGGCACCGGGCTGATGGGCTATATCAATATCCCCACCATCAATGTCAACATTCCCATTTACCATTCCACCGAGGAATCGGTATTGCAGATCGCCGTCGGCCATGTGAATTGGACGAGTCTTCCCGTCGGCGGCCCCGGCACCCATGCTGTGCTCTCCGGCCACCGCGGTCTGCCCAGTGCCCGGCTCTTTACCGATCTGGACAAGATCACGGAAGGGGACCGCTTCACGGTCACCGTCCTCAACCAGATGATCACCTATGAGGTTGACCAGATTCGCATTGTTCTGCCCGGCGACGTCTCCGAGCTTGTCACCGTTCCCGGTGAGGATTACTGCACGCTCGTCACCTGCACACCCTACGGCGTCAATACCCACCGCATGCTGGTGCGCGGCCACCGCGTCGCAAATGAAAACGGCGAGCTGGTCGTTCAGGCCGAGGCTGTCATGATCCCGCACTATATCACCATTCCGGCCATCGTGATCCCGCTGCTGTTCATCTTCCTTGTTGCGGCGCTGATCATCACGCGCCGCCGTCGCCCCCGCCTGACCGACCGGCAGGTGGAGGACATTGACGATATCGACTTGAAATAGTTCACCGACCACGTCTGTCATTGCGAACCAGTGCGCACACTGGTGTGGCGACGGCGCATGAAAAGGGCGAAGCCTATCCATAGCCGCGCCTAGTCCTTTTAGGGACAATCCGCAATACCCTTTTGGTGCAATCCGTACCCCGTCCCATAAAAACACAATCCATCACTTGTGAGGAAAGACTATGACCAAGCTCCGTACAATCAAATACAGACAGCCCGTGCGGATTCTGGCCGTGCTGTTGGCGCTGCTATGCCTCGCGCCGACGCTGCACGCCTATGCTGCCACGACCTTTGACCACTGTGAGCTCACGGTTAATCCTTCTGCCTCTGCGGAGTTTAATGAGGATTTAAACAAGGAGGGCGTGTTTACCTACGACCTGTACCTTGTGGCCTCCGCCGTGCCCGATACCTACAGTGATGCGTACAAGTTCACGTTGACGGCGCCGTTTAATACCCTTGACTCCATCGACACCATGGGCCAGGTTGACCCGGCCTCTGCCGATCTTGAGAAGGATACCCGCAGCGCTTGGGACGCCTGGCGTGACTATGCGCAGAAGGCGGCCGCGATCGTGAAGGCGGGCGGTGTCAGCCCTGTTACGGATAAGAACAGCCTGGCCCCCGGACTCTACCTGATTCTTGCCCATAACCAGACGCCTCCTGCCGATGGCTACTGGATCGAGAAGGAAGACGAGACCGAGGATTCGACCCAGACCCCGGCCAAGACGCTCTATACCTTTGTCGATACCGAGCGCTACCACTATACCTATGCCCCCGAGCTGGTGGCCCTGCCCGGCAAGGCCGTCACCGAGGTGAAGGACGCCGAGGATAATGTCATCGGCAGCTACTTCAATACTTCCGACAACAGCGACTGGCTCGATAAGGTCACCGTCAATCTCAAGCCCGGCCGTGAAGAGGGCAAGGGCGATCTGGAAATCGTCAAGACGCTCACCGGCTACCGCGGCCCCTATAATGCGACCTTTGTCTTCCGGATCGAGGCCACGCTCAACAACAAAACGGTATACAGCGACGTGGTCTCTCTCGATTTCACCGCCGACGGCACGAAGACCCTGACCCTGAAGGGCGCCATTCCCATCGGTGCTACCGTTACCGTCACCGAGGTTTATTCCGGTTCCCACTACACCGTGGGGCAGGCCACGGTCGACGGCCTGACGATCGCTGTCGATGAGGTGGCCCGCGCGACCTTCACCAATACCGACGATACCACCAACACCGGCGGCAATGGCCTGATCAACCACTTCGTTTATAATGACAGCGGCACGCCGCTTGATCCTGTGCATGCTGACGAGACTGTTGAGATTATAGACGGCCTGCCCGAGGAGGCGACATCATGAAAAAAAGCAAATGGCTGCTCTTTCTTCTCGCTGTCGTTCTGGTGCTGACCTCCGGCATCGGCGCGGCCTCGGCATACTTTACCACCTATGCCACTGCCCGCGGCGGCTATGTCATCCGTCTCGGTGAACGTACCGAGATCGAGGAACGCGTGGACTCCGGGAAAAAGATCATTACCATCAAGAATAACGACGATTCCGATAACCCGGTCTTTGTCCGCGTCAGCGCGTATGCCGGTTCTGCGTATCCGCTGACCTTCACCCCCGGCGACGGCTGGGTGGAGGATACGGGCAAGCCCGGCTTCTGGCGCTATACCAAGCCCGTCCTGCCCGGTAAGTCCACGGACACCCCGCTCACGATTACCATTGACTACGGCTCTGACCACAAGGCCGATGAGCACTTTAACGTGATCGTTGTGCATGAGAGCGTTCCAGCGCTCTATGTCGATGATCACTATGATATCGATGCCTCCTGGTCGCTCGGCAAAGTCACTGTGATTGAGGAAGGGGGGAGCCAGTCATGAAAAAAGCGCTTCGCTCTCCCATCTTTACGGGTGTGCTGTTCCTGCTTGCCCTGGCTCTGCTCCTGACAGGCTCCATCGGCACCACCCGCGCCGCCTTGAATATTCAGTCTGATACCTTTTATTCCGACATGGCGCTGACCAATATCGGCGTCGCCCTGACGGAGAACAGAAAGGTCATCGTCAGCCGTGACTATTCCACCACCGCTGCCAACGGTGTCTGGAGCAATCAGGCGACCGGCACGGTCTACCAGGATTATTTTGCCGATCTCATTCCGAACATGGTCAAGGACGCCGGGGACAAGTCCCTGGTCGTCGGCAAGAAATATCCGATCGACCTCGGTGTGCAGAACACCGGCACCATTGACGAATATGTCCGCGTCACCATCTATCGCTACTGGGTCGATACCAGCGAGACCCCGGATGACTACGGCTGGTTCCACGGCACCGGCACGAAGAAGCTGAATCTCGATCCCAAGCTCATTGACATCGGCCTGACGCTGGGTGAGGGCTGGACGCTGGATGACGCTCCCTCCGAAAGCGGTGAGCGCATCGTCCTTTATTACACCAAGGGCTTGTTGCCCAGCGGCGGCACCGCCCAGTTTGCCGACAGCCTTACCATCAAGAACGACGTGTTTAAGTTCCTCAGTCCCAAGGTGGTTCAGACCCAGAACGGAAATCAGACGGTCATCACGTATTCGTATGACGACATTGGTTTCGTCGTCGATGTTCAGGTCGACGCCGTCCAGAACAAACATGCCGACGCGGCCCGCACCAGCGCCTGGGGTGAGTATCGTTAAGGAGGGGACAGAATGAAAAAGAGAATATTCGCGCTGTTCCTGATGCTCCTGCTCGTCTCCTCCCTCTCGGTGCCCGCCTTCGCCGCCGAAAGCTATGACGCCGAGTATACCTGGGATGTCGTCTTTACGGCCAACGGTCAAGCGCTCGATACCGCGAATGTGGTCGTGATCAAGGACGGACAGGTTATAAATGATTATAAAATCGGAAAGGATGCGATTATCTTTGCCCTAGGCAGCATGCAGCCCGGTGACCGCATCAAGATGACTGCCAATGTCTATAACCGCTATTCCAAAAGCGTTGACTTCTACATGTGGAATATTATCAACGCGATCATGGAGTCCGCTCAGGTGGCCCATGGCGGCGGCTATACCTATACGCTGACCTATACGAATCCCTCCGGCACGCCCCAGACGATTTATAACAGTGAGCGCGTCGGCGGCCAGAACGCCTCCAATAACAGCGACGTTGTCCTTGGCGGCAGGGAAGGCCTTGAGATCGCCACCGCCTCTCTGGAGGATTATTTCTTCCTTGATACGCTTTCCCCCTCCGCCACGCGTCACGGGACCGTGGAGCTGGTCGTCGCCCTCGACGGCGAATCCCAGGGTAACGACTATCAGAACACCGACGGTGAGCTGAGCCTGCGTTTTGCTGTTGAGGTGCCGCAGTCCAATTCCCGCACTACCGTCGTCAAGACCGGTGATGAGTATAATCTCTCTCCCTTCTATATTGCCATGGTTGTCAGCGGCCTTGTCTTCCTCTATCTGGCCCTGGACGCCTATACCGACCGTCTCTACGGAAGGAAGGGCTGAACCATGAAAATGCTCAAACGCTTTCTGCCTCTGCTGCTTCTGCTGGTTTTCTGCTTCTCTCTGGGGCAGAGCGCCTTCGCGGACAATTATACCTATACGGTGCGCGTCTTTTCCGGTGAGCAGGGGACCGTCGGTTCTTCAAACGTCGTGGTCTACACCGATAAGTCTCCCGACTGGAGCGCGAACTTTGATACAAGCCTCGTCTCCGGTTATGACACCGACAAGTACTATATCAAGGGTGTCCGTGAGGCGGGCAAGGATAACAACACCTCCGTTAATAACTACGTCATCCGCGCCAACCATGACGCTGACTATGTCGTGGCCTACGGTATCCGCGGCTCCGAAGTCTCCGTGACCATCGAGTGCCGTAACGGGAATACCGGCGCGCTGCTCATGTCCAATACCTATTATGGCAATCCCGGGGAGACCGTCTTCGGTAAGCTGTATTATATCGAGGGCATGGAGCCCCGCGACAATGGCGTTGTGAAAAAGTATTTTACCGTGTCCCTGCCTGACAGCGGCAACAGGATCGTCACCGCCAATTATTATCCCATCCCCGCCACGAATAACACGACTACAACCACTGGCGGGACCACCACCGGCGGCAATACCGGGAACACAGGGAATACGGGTAATACCGGCAACACCGGGAACGCCGGCAACACCGGCAACACTGGCAACACCGGCAACACGACCAATGCCGGGAACACCGGCAATGTCGGCAGCACGATCGGCGCCGAAGCTGCGGCCCAGCAAAACGGTGTCGCTGTTGAGGATATTTTGGATTTGGATGTGCCTCTGGCCGCCCCGGATCAGTCCGGCGGCAGTACCGAAAGCATAAGCACGCCCACTACGCCTCACCCGGCGTCCTCTTCCCAAAAGACATCTCGGACCTTCCCCAGATTTGTCCTCATTCTGATTGCTGTTTTGCTTCTGATTCTGGTGATCTTCCTCTACTGGTATCTGCTCTTCTATCGTAAGAAGAAGCAGCGCGAAGAGGAGGAGAAGCAGGCTGAGTTAGACAGTTTGTTCTCTGACAATGAATAAAGATCAAAGCTCTAAACCCATAAAACGTTCTCAGGGCGGGAAATTTTTTCCCGCCCTCTGTAACGTTCTCGGAACGCTGATCATTCTCTTTGTTATTGCTGCCTGTGTTCCGCTGACTGTGCCCCGCCTTGTCGGGTATCAGATCTATCATGTCGTCTCCGGCAGCATGGAGCCGACCATACCCGTCGGCAGCGTGATCTATGTCCGCCCCACCGAACCCGCTGGTCTTCAGCCGGGGGAGATCATCGCCTTCTGGCACGGCGGCGAGCCGGTGACCCATCGTGTATTGGAAAACCACCAGTTTGCCGGTGAGCTGGTCACCAAGGGCGACGCCAACACCGTGCAGGATTTTGAGCCCGTTCCCTATGATGATCTGATCGGCCGTGTGGAGCATCACGCCCCCATTGTCGGCGCGATCATGGAGATACTGGCCGGCAATGTCGGCAAGCTCTATCTCCTTGCCCTGGCCAGCTGCGGTGTCATGTTCAATATCCTCGCTGCTCGCCTGCGTGTCCGCGCCCAGGAGAGGCTTCTCCTTGCGGAGTCCGAGTATGTTCGCGGCCTGAGCCTGCCGTCTGTCTCCGAAATAACCCCGCCCACACTCCCCAAAAAAAGAAGCTCAAAAAAAATCATTCGCATGGTTTTAATGCTTTCCATGCTGCTGGTTTTTTCTGTTTCCGCCGGCGTCGTTGCATTCGTCAAGCATCAATACCGGGTCAGTGACGCCCTCTATGAGGCCACCTCCTCCCGCTATACCCAGCTTACAGCTCCGGTGAATCAGGCCCCTGCCCCGATCGAAGATACACCCCATATCTTGGCTGAACAGGCCCCCATCCAGGTGGATTTTGATGCTCTGCTTGCCCTTAACCCTGACATTGAAGGGTGGATCTACTGCCCTGATACTGTCATCAATTACCCCGTCCTCCACGGCGAAACCAACGACACCTACCTCCACCATGCCTATGATCATAGCTATAATTATGCCGGCTCTATCTTCTCTGATTCCAACAATACCCCCCACTTTACCGACCCCTCTACCATCATCTATGGCCACCACATGAACGATAATTCCATGTTTGCCACCCTTGATCTATGGCAGCATCAGGAGTATTTTGAGGACCACCCGGTTATGTGGCTGCTCACTCCCACCCAGGATTATAAGGTCACTCTTTTCAGCGCTTACAATACCTCCGCCTATTCCGACGCATATTTGATCTTCCATGATTACGGACCGGATTTTGATCAATATTTAAAAAATGCGCAGACTTTTTCTGAAATTAGTTCTGATTTTGAACTTGACCCAAGCGGTCATTATGTGATGCTCTCCACTTGCGCGTATGTGTTCGACGACGCCCGTTCGGTCATTCACGGCCTGCTCCAGCCGGTCAGCAGCGCCGGGGGCGTACCCATAAAATAAGAACAAGGAACCTGCAAAAATGCAGGTTCCTTGTTCTTTTCATAAGGTTATGGCGTTAAGCAGCTTGCGCGTGTATTCGTGCTGCGGGTGGTCGTATACCTCGTCCACCGTACCCTGTTCAATGATGCGCCCCTGCTCCATAACCATGACCCTGTCACAGATGGAGTAGATCACATTTAAATCATGGGAGATAAACAGATAGCTCAGGTCCAATTGTTTTCTCAAATCCCACAATAAATCCAATATTTGCGCCTGGATCGTAACATCCAATGCAGAAACCGGCTCATCCGCCAAAATGAAACGCGGGCGTTGAATCAATGCGGTGGCAATGGAAACGCGCTGCCGCTGGCCTCCGGAGAGTTCGGAGGGTTTCCGGTTAACATAATCCTTGTCCAGACCGACTCGCTCCATCATGTCCAATACCCGGCGTTTGCGTTCGGCGGCGTCATATTTCCCGAAGACACGCAGGGGTTCTTCCAAAATCCAGCCAATGGTCTTGGCGGGATTCAGACTGCCAAAGGGGTCTTGAAAAACCATTTGCGGGCGCTTGGTGAAATGGCGGATTTCCCCGGTGACGACGGCGGAATCCAGCATGCCGAGAATTGCCTTGGACAGGGTGGATTTTCCGCAGCCGGACTCACCCACGAGACCGAGGATCTCGCCGTGGTTGACGTGGAAACTCACATCCTCCAGCGCGCGGAAGCTTGTCTTTTTCCCAAAGAGTGTGGTGTCCTGATATTCGACACTGAGGTGTTCCACCTCAAGTACATGTTGCTGTTCAGACATGATGTTTCCTCGTCGGTATGGCGGCGATGAGCCGCTGGGTATAAGAGTCCTGCGGATTGTGGAAGATGGCTTCCGTGTCGCCTTGCTCCACGATCTGGCCTTTGTACATGACGGCGACATTTTCACACAGGCGGCGAACGACCGTCATGTCATGGCTGATGAGCAGAATGCCGACGCCATACTCCTGACTCATGGAGCGAAGAAGCTCCAGAATCTGCTTTTGTACGGTGACATCCAGCGCGGTCGTCGGTTCGTCACAGACCAGAAGCCTAGGGCGGGTGATCATGGCGGAGGCGATGATGGCCCGCTGCCGTTGGCCGCCGGAAAGCTGATGTGGGTATTTTTTATATGTGGTTTCCGGATCGGGCAGGCCGACCTGCTCCATGGCTTCGAGGGTGAGGCGGTAACGTTCACTGACCGTTTTATCCGTATGGATTTTCAACGGTTCCTCGATCTGCTGACCAACGCGCATCAAGGGATTGAGACTGCGCATGGGCTCCTGAAATACCACGCCGATATCCCGCCCGTGGACAGTGCGCAGCTCCCGCCGCGTGCATTGCAGAAGATCCCGGCCTTCAAACAGGACCTGACCGCGCATTTCGACAATGCTGCGCTCAATCAGGCCGGTCAGCGCCATAGCGGTGACGGTCTTGCCGGAGCCGGACTCGCCCACCAAACCGAGGCGACCACCGTAGGGGATGGCAAGGCTGATACCCCGAACAGCTTCTTTGCCGGTGGTGAGGAATTTGACGTGCAGGTCCTGGATGTCAAGCAAGGCCGTCACCTCCCAGTCCATCGCTGAGCAGGCCAAAGCCAAGCACCAGCAGAATAATGGCAAGGCCAGCGGAGAGAGCATACCAAGGCGCGGAGACAAGATATGCCTGCGCCTCGTTGAGCATACGGCCAAGACTGGGGTCCGGCGGCTGCACGCCGATGCCGAGATAACTCATCGAAGCCTCGGCCAACACCGCATTATTAAAGCCGATGGCAACTGTGGAAAGAAGAACAGGCAGGGTGTTCGGCAGGATATGAACAAAGAGGATGCGCATGTCCTTCACACCCATGAGCCGCGCATTGCGGACATAGTCCAGATTTTTCTGCCGGGCGACCTCCATGCGCACGATACGCGCGAAGGTGGGGATGAACAGAACACCGAGGGCAAGGATGATGTTATACTTTCCTCCGCCGAAAATGGCGATGAGCACCAAGGCAAGGAGAATACTTGGGAAGGCGGTAATGCTGTCGTTCAGGCGCATGAGCACCTCGTCCACCCAGCCGCCGTACCAGCCGGTGAGCGCCCCGATCACAAGGCCGAGAACCAGCCCGATGGCAACGGAGGCCAGGGCGATCAGGAAGGTCGCGCCGGCGCCTTCAACCACGCGGGAAAAGATATCCCGGCCGAAGTTGTCAGTGCCGAGCAGATGATACAGACTGGGAGCGCTCATTTTGATGGAGGCATTCATGGCGTTGGGGTCATAGGGTGTCCAGAAGGTGCCGACCAGAATGATCAGCAGCATGGCACCGGTGATGATCAGCCCGGCACGAAAGTTTTTGTCTTTGATCTGAAACATAGCCACACCTCACGAGAGCCGCACACGCGGGTCAACATACTGGGTGACAACATCGGCCAGATAGTTCATGAACACGACCACAAAGGCGATGATGACCACAATGCAGAGGGCGACAGGGAAGTCCCGGTTGGAAATGCTGGCAATCAGCAGGCGGCCCAGTCCCGGCAGAACAAAAACCTGTTCGACAATGATGGAGCTTGCCACAATATCGGCCAGCGACATGGCCAGATACGTCACCACGGGAAGCAGGGCGTTGCGCAGAACATGGTCCTTGATGACCATCCAGCGGGAGTTGCCGTGGCTATAGGCGGTGCGGACATAGTCCAGATTCATCTCGTGCAGGATGGAAGAGCGCAGGAGCTTTGCCACCTTGGCGATTTTGGGGATGGATATGGCGAGGGCCGGGAAAAACAGATACCCGATGCAGCCCCAGAAGCTCTGACTGAAGGGGACGAAACGGCCCGGCACAAACCAGCGCAGCAACAGACCGAACAAATACGTAAAGAGGATGCCGAGGAAAAAGGGCGGTATCGCCATGAGGATCTGGTTGATCGACAGGCTGATCCGGTCAAAGCGGCCGCCCTTATACCGCGCCAGCGCAATCCCCAGGGGAATGCTGACAGCGGTGACCAGCAGCCAGGAGAGGATCGACAGCGCCGCAGTGACGGCGACCTTGCCCCGGAGCACCTCCCGCACAGCCATGGAATAGCTGTAGCTTGTGCCCATGTCGCCGGTGAGAAAGGCCGTGAGCCAGTCCCAATAGCGCGCGGGAATGCTGCGGTTCAAACCCAGCTCCTCCCGCAGCGCCGCGGCACGCTCGGGCGTATATTCGGTGCCGAGGAGCTTGGTGGTCGGATCGCCGGGGATGATCTGGAAGGCCAGAAAGGCCAGCATGGAAACCAGAATCAGGGTGATCAGAAGGACGCCGGTTTTTTTTATGATATACTGCATGGCAAGCTTCCGTTCGTTTTTTCTTATTCGTGACGATAGAGGGTGGCGAGATCCATGACATACAGCGGGTAATACCGATACCCGGCGACATCGTTTTGCAGCGCGACAAAGGAGGCGACGTCCTGAATATAGACGCTGGCGGCCTGCTCGGTCAAAATGGTTTGGCACTGCTTGAAAAGCGCGGTCTGCGCGTCCTCGTCAACGGTGGCCATAGCCTGGGCATAGACCGCGTCATAATCTGCGTTGGAGAAGTTGATGAAATTCTTACCGCTGTCGCTCTGGAAGCGGGCGAGCATGTCCGAAGCGGCCAGGCCGTGGGCATCCATGCCGACGACGGTGGCCTCAAACTTGCGGTTGCGGTAGGCCTCCTCCAGCCAGGTAGCCCATTCGACCTGATTGATCTTTGCCGTGACGCCGATGGGACGCAGCAGCTCGACCAGAACCTGGGCCACATCCACATGGGCGGGCATGTTGGAGGGGACGGTAATGGTAAAGGTAAAGCCGTTGGGGTAGCCGGCCTCGGCAAGCAAGGCCTTGGCCTTTTCCACATCGGGCTGATAGTAGTCCGTCAGCTCGGGCATGAAGTACTTGCCAAAGGCGGGGAACATACTGCTGCCGACGGGAGTACCGTGGCCGTCAGAAGCGAGGTCCAAAACGGCCTGCTTGTCGATGGCGTAGCACAGGGCCTGGCGTACGCGGAGATCGGAGAAGGGGGCAAAGTCGTTGTTGAGATAGAGGGCCTGGACGACATTGCTGCTGCCCTCGAGAAGGTTCAGGCCGGAAAGCTCCGCGATCTGGCTGGTGGTCAGGCGCTCGGCCATGTCTACCGCGCCGGAACGCAGGCTCATGACCATGGTCTGGCCGTCGGGGATGACCTTGAGCGTGACCTTGTCCAGAATGGCGGGGACACCCCAGTAGTCGCTGAATTTCTCCAGAACAACGCTGTCCTGCGGTGTGCGGGAGACAAAACGGAAGGGCCCGGTGCCGACGACATCGGCGTCGGGATCGCTGCCGGCAGGGATGATGGCAACGGTCATGTGAGAATTAAACTCCGTATCGGGCGCGGAGAGGGTGACGACGACGGTTTTGTCATCGCTTGCTTCGACGGCGGCGATACCGCTGACGTCGGAGACCAGGGCCGCACCGGTATCCAGACCCGCAGCGCGCGACAGAGAATAGACAACATCCCCGACTGTCACCACGTTCCCGTTATGAAAGCGGACACCCTCACGCAGTGTGTAGGTGTATGTGTCCGCGGTCTCATTGACGGTGTATGCTTCGGCAACAGCGGGGATGAGATTTCCGTCCGAATCGGGCTTGACAAGCCCTTCATAGATGTTGAAGAGGACCTCTCTGGTTCCTGCCGACGACGAAGATACGTGTGGGTCAAGACTGGTGTCCAAATCTGCGGCGATGCCAACGGTGATTTCACCGCCGTTGATCTTTTCGCCGGTGGAGCCGGGAGAAGCTTCCGTGCCGGACTTACCGCCTCTGCATGCGCAAAGTGCCGCAGTCATGAGCACGACCAGGACGAGAGAGAGAAACCGTTTCCGCATAATGGTATTCCTCCTAATGGCTCCAATATTCAGTTTTTGTCAGCTGCGGTTACCCCCAGCTGACCAGCCAAAAGAAGGATAACATAAAAAGGAAGGCAGGTCAATGAATATTTGATGAATGTTTCCGCCCGATTGATTGCAATTTCCCGGGTCATATGCTATGATGACGGACAGAAAACAAGACTTCGGGAGGAATGCATATGCTCAGAGGAAAGACGATTGTCCTCGGCGTAACGGGGGGCATCGCCTGCTACAAGGCGGCTGCGCTGGCCTCAGCGCTGGTCAAGCTGCATGCCGATGTGCAGGTGATCATGACCGCAAACGCCACCCAATTTATCGCCCCGCTGACCTTTGAGCAGCTGACGGGGAACCGGGCGCTGGTGGACACCTTTGACCGAAACTTTGAGCACAAGGTGGAGCATGTCGCGGTGGCCGACCGGGCGGACATGG